>JAUYHR010000188.1 GCA_030689875.1 Nanobdellota archaeon | reverse complement strand
GGATTTTCAGAATACATAAGTAAATTTATTTCTTTCAATCCAATCAATCTTTTTATAGGAGGCTTGGAGATAATTTCCGAAATTACCAAAGTTATATCTCTTTCCTTCAGACTTTTTGGTAATATATTTGCGGGAGAAATTGTTTTATCAACAGTCTCTTCTCTTTTTGCATTTATTTTCCCTCTCCCCTTTATGTTTCTTGAAATAATTGTTGGACTGGTACAAGCTCTTGTTTTCGCAATGCTGACTATGGCTTTTATGGCAATTCTTACTACTTCTCACAATGAATCTCATTGATGAAGTAGCTTAAAGGAGGTGATTTTATGAGTTTTACAATTACTGGAGGTTTTGTTATAGCATTAGGTGGTATGCTTCCCGCTCTTGCAATCGGAATGATTGGAAGTAAAGCAATGGAGGCAATCGGCCGCAATCCGGAAGCTGCAGGAAAAGTTTTACCGGCAATGCTTTTGGGAATGGCATTTTCAGAAGCAATTGCTATTTACGCTCTAATCTTAGCTTTTATAAAGTAAAGCTAATAAAAAATTATGGAAATTATCAAAAATTTTGGGCTCGATCCATTACTTCTTTCTGCCCAGATCATTAATTTTCTAATAATTCTTTTTATCTTAAAGAAATTTGCTTTTAAGCCCATTCTTGAAATTCTAAAAAAGAGGGAAAAGATTATTAAAGAGGGACTTGCAGACGCAGATGAAGGACGAAAAATACTTGAAGATGCAAAAGATAAAGAAAAAGGTATTTTGAAAAGCGCTAATTTAACTTCTGAAAAGATAATAAGCAATGCTAAATTAGAAGCATTAGGAATCGCAAAAGAAATTCAAGAGAAATCAAAAAAAGAGTCTGAAAACATATTAAAAACCGCAAGAGAACAAATAGAGCTTGATTATAAGGATGCAGAAAAGAAACTTGCACTTAAAACAAGCAGAACTGCAGTAGAATTTCTTGAAAATTCTCTAAAAAATCTATTTGGAAGCGAAAAACAAAAAGAACTTATGCAAATTGCAATTAAAAAGATAGGAAAAACTAACTAATGTTAATAAGAAAAATTAAAAAACTAGCTCTGAAATCATATAATGAAAATTCTTTAAATGAGAAAGTAATTAGTCTTGTTTCTAAAAAACTTAATAAAAAAAATCTGAAAGTTTATATCAACGAGCTAAAACGGATCAATGATAGTAAAATAGTAAAAGTTTACGTTCCCAATAGAGAATTTTTAACAGATAAAATGATGAAAAGCCTCTCTAAATTTTTTGAAAACAAAGAGCTTAGAATTATCGAAGAACCCGATCTTATAGCCGGACTTCGGATTATTGATAATGATCTTATTTATGAATTAAATCTAAGGGACTC
>JAUYHR010000186.1 GCA_030689875.1 Nanobdellota archaeon | reverse complement strand
CAATCCGTTTTCATTAAAAAATTTATATCCGTTATATTCTACTTTAGTTTTTCCCGAAGAATTTTGCCCAAATGAACCGAGAACTACTCCAAACACGCTTCCAAACATTACTATCATTAAAATTACCCCAATGATTATTGAATTTCTTTTTCGCTTTTTTTCCTGCTCTGATTTTGAAAGTATTCTTTTTATCATATTATCAAATAATTTATTTCATATAAAAACTTTGTGTTAATAATTTATTTTGACTTTACAAAGCTCCCGCCGTCATTAAAAAAATAAAAGATTCGAGGGTTTTTTGCCCTCGAATAAATAAAAAATAAAATTTTTTACTTTAAACTGATTTAGACACTTACTACAGGTCCTGTATAAGCAACAGCACTCGAATCGAATGTCTGTGTTCTTACATAAGTACTTGCAGCTTGAGTATCTGCAGCTTCATAACCAGCGACCAGCATTGCTAGAGCGCTTGTTAATGTTGAATCAGGATATGCTTTAACTACGAATTGACCTGAACCTGCATTTGTTGCAGTAGTCCAAGCTTCCCCGCAGAAAGCGCCTCCAACTAATGTTGCAGCAGCTGAATTAATACAGCTTCCTCCAACAATAATAAGATTCTTTGTCGCTACACTACTAACTTCAGTATCTTTTACAAGAACAGCTCCTCCTTCAGGCACACTCGTTGCAGAAACGTCCGTTAAGAACACTTTTGCATAAGATTCAGATGCGCCATTAGTTGCACTTGGATAATAAACCTCAACATAGTCTTGGTCTGGGTCTGTATAATGAAGTACCTTTGCAGCAACATCATCATATAAATATGCGGCATAAACATTAGTATTTGCTTGTTCTATACCTTGTACACCTCCAGATCCTGCAAATGTTCCAGTAGTATTAACTTGGTCTATGTACAATTCTGTATCAGTAGTACCTCTATCATTAATCCTTACTTCAAATGCACTTCCAGCAGCAATGTTATCATCCTTGTCTTCTCCATCAAATGTAAGATACCATGTCCCGTTATTATGGCCTTCAGGCTTTGCAGCTACAGCATCACCATCACCTGCTCTAGTTAGGTTAAATGCTCCTGTTCCAGCTGGAACTATTTCTGGATAAACATTGTGTAACGTTACCTCATCAGCTGCAGGGGTATAATCTTCCCATCCAACCATATAAGGCAAATACATTCTCAATCCACCAGTCGAATAGATAGTATAGAAATTTGTATTTGTACCTGCTGTAATATTTACATATTCATCAGTTGCATTTACAAAAATTGTTTCAATAGTAAATGAAGCATCACCAATAGTAACTTGATCTCCAGCTATTTTATTTGTAGATTCAAATTCTCCAGTTACTACATTGTAAACATCTGTTTCATTTCTATTATTTCCAGTATCTGCTCTTGGTCTTAAATCCAATAAGTACGATTCTCCAGTATCAGAATCATTGTATGTAACTACAAATTGTGTGTGCCAATCTGCATTTCTCTTTTTCTCCCAAAATGTAAGTCTATTTGTAGGGGAAGTTGCAAGTTTTTTATCAGCAGCTTCACCAATACCGATTAACTCATCAGTAGAGTTAGAATAAAATAGATTTATTGCAGCAATTCCATCTTTAATTGGAACTCTTAATTCAACACTATCATCACCATCATTTTGCACCCTAATTACATCTTCTGTTGGTCTTACAAATTCAGTCATGCTGAATTTCAAACCCCCCATTCCTGGGAGAGTAAGTTCAGATTTGGGTGTAATAAATGAATCAGTATCTGATTTCCATTCAATTGCAATTTTATCTACTTTAGCAGTTCCAGATCCTCCTGCACTATGGTAAAGATATGCTCTAACATCAGAGACAGTATCGTCGTTTAATTGGATTTCAGTATTATGTTCAAGTTCAAGTTTTCCTGAACCTAAGCTAAATTCTACTGTACCAATTTCTCCGCCAACTTCAAGTCTTCTAACATCAGTAACTCCTACAAATGTTCCATCAGCTAATTTTTCAGTTTCTCCTTCTGATAAATCAGAAGTTATTACTCCATTAACTGACAATGCTGTACTATCAGCATCTATATAATCAATAGCAACATCGTAAGTAGTTGCTCCAAGGGTTACAGTTGTAACTTCGCCCTCTTTAACAACTCCTTTTGCGGCTGAGTCAAGTAAAGTAAGTTTTCCTGTTACTCCTGCAGTAGTTCCATTGTCCCAATCTGAGACATAGAATGATTTGCCGAATAAAGGTAAGAAACTTCCTTCAAGATCATCAAGTTCACTACTTACAACATCTGATTCTGCGTCATCAAGGAAATCAATAGTATAGTTCATGATAAATTGATTGCTTGTGATATTTATTCCAATAGTTGGAGTCTTATCACTAACACCAATTAAACTCTCATAATCAGAATCTCTGAAATGAGATAATTCAGGACTACCTAAAGTAATTCTTTGTTCATAATCAAATGTATCTGAGTCTTCAGCAACATAAACACCGTCAGCTAATAAATCTAAGTCATCATCATCAACAGTTGAACCAAAAGGTCCGTTTAATGCATCACCTAAATTTATGTGGTCGCTGGTTTTATCTAATTGCTTAAAGTCTCCAGTCAGAGTTGAACTTGTGCTCGTTACACCTAAGTTAAGATTTGCTTGAATGTTTCCAGCTTCAACAGCATCCAGAGCCGAAACTCCAGTACCTGAACCAGAAACAATTGCTGCATTAGCTACACCAGCTTCTACGAAAGGAGCAGGGTAATTTGCAGCAGCAGCGAATCCTGCAGACATACCAGTCATAATTAAACTAGCAGCTACAGCCGAAATTTTTCTAAAATTAATTTTCATTTTTATTTTTTTAAACCTCCTTTCATTTGACAAACATTTTGTTTGCCGTTTGGATATAGGGAATATTTCACCCCGCATGTCGCCTACGGCGACATCTGTTTTTTTCAACTACAGCACAGGGAGGCTGAATGTTGAAACATTTCCACAAGGCAGATATTAAATCTATTCCCTGTAGATTTGTCATCTTAATTAATAAGATGTATTTGTTCTAATTTATTTTTCTTTAAAAAGCTTACTGCTCCCAGACTAATCAAGCAGTCAAAAACGCTCTTTTTTCAAGGTTTTATTTATAAACCTTGTGTTATCACTTTAAATATACACTTGCCATTAATTCTTTAAAGCAAAAAATTTATTAAGAAGCTAATATATACTTCAGATATATATTAAGAAATACCATATATATTAAAATGACCTCAAAAACTCGGGAAATAACAATAAAAGAATCAAAAGGAATATTTAATTTAATTAAAGACAAGCAAATTTCTAAATCAGATTATAATTTTGAAGGATTGTCCGCTTTAAGACAATTATTGAATAATGAAAAAGCAAGAATGTTGCATGTTATAAAAACTCAAGAGCCAAAATCAATTTATGAACTTGCTAAAAAACTTAAAAGAAATTTCAAGTCAGTAATGGAAGATATCAAGCTTCTTGAGAGATTTGGATTTATTGAACTAATTGAAGAAAAGACCAAAAAGCGAATTAGGCACAAACCGGAGATTGCAGTTGATGAAATAGTGATTAATATTAGTATTTGAGAAAAATTAAGAACAAACTTTAAAATTAATCAAGAAATCTTTCTTTGATTTAGAAAAACTTTGAGAACTGCTCTTACAACTCTTTGTTAAATTTCCTTTTGGAATATTCAAGAGAATATCTTCTTCTGTATTTATTATTAATTCATATCCTTTATTAGGCCTGTCCTCTCCGGTTGGCCAGGATTCTTTTAAAATATCCGTTAAAGTTTCATTTAATACTTTACAAGTGTCTTTTCCATCTGAGCATTCACTTTTAAGGTCGCATTCAAAAATAAGGTTTTGAATTGTTTGGAATTTTTCAATTCCCGAGGAAGCCCGACAATTTGTAGTATATTGCAAAGTTGATTGCAGGAAACTATTAACTTCGTAATTTTCTGTCGCTTCTGTTTTTGGTTTGTTTAACGAAAACGCTAGAAAAACCAGCAAAATAACCGACACTAAAATAATTATTAAGGCAAATCCCACCATTTCTTCTTGAGCTTTTTTATTTTCCATTTTTTTTGCTATTTTAGTTTTCTTTTACATTGTAGCTTTTCTTTTTTGAAAAGAAAAACCCATTTTTATCATTGTATTTTTTCATACCAAACAACCACTTTGCCTAATTCGCATTTGTCATAAGTTGAGTAGCTTTCTGAATCATATTCTTTTCTGCATAACGAAACAAAATTTTCTGCAGATATGCCTGTTGTTTTTTCTTCGGGGTCTGAAATAAGTTTTAAAGTGTCGCAATCGGGATAATTTGCGCTTGCGCAGATGAGGTTTTTATTTGCTGGATAAATTCTTATTATTTCAATATCTGAAACCCCCCAGAAATTTTTATTTTTATTTTTGTAATTATTTATATTATTTTTTAAAACAAATACTTTATCTAAATCAATGCAATTTTCTTTGCTTCCAAACGCCTGTCCGCACGAGAATTCAGGTGAATTAGCTAATCTTGAAACTAACAGCTTCGCATTTTCTTCCTGCAAAGCGCTTGCTTTTTCTTTTAATCCGGAAAATCCCACAGATAAAATAAGCAAACCAACCAAAGCAAAAAATATCATGACTGCTATCAGCATAAACGCCATCTGCTGAATTTTCATTTGGGATCTTTTTTCCTGAAAAAGCGAAACTGACGAAATCTTTGATTTTACGTCTTGGGATTTTTTGGATTTCATTATCTCATTTTATTAAATTTAATTTTTTATTTTAATATTCATTTGCAAAAACATAAACAAATTCTTTATCGTTTAATTTAGATTGTGGATCATTAATTATAAAGATGGTTGTTTTGTTGTCATAATTAGAGAATTCTGATTTTAAATTATTTTTACTTGAAATATCTAATAAACAATTTATACAAACACCTTTAGAATTTATACTTTGAATGATAAAGTCTAAAATAGAGTCATAAACAATTCCAAATCTCACGGGAACTTCTGATGAAAAATCTTCAATTTTAGATTTTGAATCATCTTTAATTATTGTCAAAGGATAATTTATTTCAATTAAAACTCTTTCTTGTTCAATTTTAGTTTCTATGCTCATCTCGCCTTTTGTAATTTCATACTCTGGAAAAAGAGCAAAATCATCAATACAGAATTCAATTTGTTTTAAAATATGCTTTGAAATTTCGTCTTGAATTTTTTCTTTGCTGGGCATTAAATTTTTATTATTTTTAAGATAGTAAGGAGTATTAAAAACAATTGTAGAAGAAACTTTTAAAGGATCTTCGTAACCGCCTTTTTCTGCAATATCAAAAACTGCAGATTCTGAGGATTCATCTAAACATTCCTGAACAAAATTTTGTATTTCAGCTGTTTCAGGAGAAACTGGTTTTCCCGGCAAATTAAGATTCCCGCGAAGAGTAAAAAATAAGACAACAATAGCGAGGATAAGAATTGCAATGATTATAAAAATTGTTATTTGACCTCTTTTCATAATATAAAAATTAGAATTAAATATATAAATTATCTGAAAAATTACTTTGCATAAGTAGTCATTTAATAATAATCACAGAAGCAATATTTATAAGCGCGTCTTTGTATTTTATGCTATGACAAGTGGAAAAGGTTTAATAAGAAAATTAAAAACAGGAATTGCTGGATTAGCTTTAATAGGAGCTCCATATTTTAATTCTGTAAATGCTCAAACACCAGAAAAAGAAAATTATCAACCGAAATATGACACATTTGCTCATAAAATGGTAATGATTGAAGATAGTGGAATAGCCGGTTCTCATCTCTCTCTTAAAAAATTAGATGAAGTAATAGATCTTTCAAAAAAGTTTATTAAAAAAACACATTACACAAAGCAGGAACTTTCAGATTTGTCAAAAAAAATTTATTCAACTATAAATAGTGTTGACTATTCTCTTGCGCATGACAATGATGAGGCGCCTCTTTTTCCAGGTGATCTTCCAACATGTTATATTTATTCAATTTATTATTTAGGGGTTGGCCAAGCAAATAATCTTCCTTTTTATGCAGTGAGTTTTGAAAAAAAAATTATTGAAGGACCAGCAGAACTTATAGTTGGAGGATCATTAGGGCACATGTTTATTAGATATGATCCAAATGGAAAACATAATCCCGCAAATCCAAACGATCCAGTTAATAAGGGAGATGAAAATATTGAAGCAAGTATTGGAGAAATTCAGGACAAAGAACATTATTCGGATAATTATTATCTAAAAGGACATGATCTTCCAAAGGGTTCTTTAATAAATTTAGATGAGAAAAAACTTTTAGGAATAGCATATGGCTGGAGAGGCGCAAAAACTATTGTATATGCTAATAAAATAAAAAATAAGCTTAAAGATGAGCTCGATAAAGAAATTGAAGATTGTAAAAGATATAGAGACCCTTATTATGGATACAGCTCTCTTGCAACCGAAAGTCAAAAAGAAGAATGTTTGAAAAAAAAGAATATAGAATTCCGTAAAGATTCAATGAAAAAAGAGCATACTAAATTAATTAATGAATCTCTTAAATATCTTGACGAGGAAATTAAATTAAATCCAAACTCTTTTGGAGCATATTATTGTAAAGGTAGAGCTTATGAATCATTAGATACTAAAGATTTTGAACTAAAATCCATTGAGAATTTTATTAAAGCAACTGAGATAGCCCCAAGTCCCTGGATATATAGAGACATTGCTTTTGCATATTCTTCTCTTGATAAAGATGGATGTTATAAAGATATAGAATATATTACAAAAGCAATTAATCTTGCAAAAGAAAATGTTAAAAAAGCAGAAAATTTAAAAAAATACAGGATAGATATAAAATATGCTGAATACCTGTCAAACGCGAAATATTTTGAAAATATATTAGAGATATTAGAAAGAAATAAAGAAGTAATAGAGGAAAGCGCTAAATATCATTATCATTGGTGTGATAAAATAAAAAATTCTAAACAATCTCCTTAAAATTTATTCAGTTCTCATTTTGTTAAATGAATAAGGCGTTAAGGTAGAACAATATCTATTACTTTTTATGCAAAGAAATGTCTTGAGTCCAATATATCTATAGTTTTCATCAAAGCATAAATCAAAACTATTTCCACGCCCCACACATTCATTTAAAGCTTTTAATTCCTTTGAACTAATAACCTTTGAAAATTCATCGTCTAATTTATATTCGTTAATATCCAAATCTTTTTCTTTTAAAAGTGCAGAATAAATTTCATAATTTAACTTAACTCTATTTTTTAATGCGTCTTTAATAGAATCAACAGTTTTTTTATCAGTTTCTTTTTCTAACTCATTAAATGATATTGAGGGATGTTGCATCCCTTCGCTTTTAAATTCTTCTATAATTTCTGAAAATTCCTCTGACGTTATTCTTCCATTTTCAAGACTACTCATTGCTTCTCTAAGTTCTTGTTCTTTTCCTGAATTAACAAGAATCTCATTTTCAATTTTCTCAAGTTTTGTGTTATAAATATTTTTTAAATTTTTATCAGCAGCTAAAGATTCTTTATAGGTTTTTTGAAATTCTAAATTATTTGCAAAAGTAGAAATTGTGTTAGCTATATCTTGGGTTACTTGTGAATTTTCTGCCCAGGTTTTTGTTATTTCTTCCGGAAGTTTTATGCCAAGTTGTTCTTCAGTTACTTTGCTTACTGGCCCATAACTAACCTCTCCTCCTTTAGTTGTCCAATAAAAACGTTTGTCATCATTGTCTGGAATTAATCCAACAACTTTTCTATCCTGGCTTTCAAAAACCATTGGAACTGTCCCGCTAATCATTGAGCGGTCTTCTGGAATTGGCCAGGCATTAGTTCCTGTTTTAAAAATAATATTTTCTCCTTCAAATAAAAATCTTTTTTCATCAGGATTTACTTCAATAGAGCCTTGAGTTTTTAATATGGGAAGATTTTCCCCCTGCCTTGTAATTTCTAAATACCCTGGATTCACTCCCCCTTCACCAATAAAAAGATAATCTTTTTCATCCATAATATCATCAAACAAATAATTATCTTTGTTAAATTCTATTCTAATATTTCTTGGAAGATTTCCTCCTGCTTCCTTAAATGCAAATAAATTTTTAGAGTGGTCTGCAACAATATATTCAAGTTTTTCAGATATTTCAGCTGAATTTTTATCAAAAAATATTGGAAAATCCGGACCTTTTCCTTGATTTTCTATTGAAACGCCGTTGATTATTATTTTTTCTTTCGCTTTTATAAAAGCATTTTTTTCAGAATCAAAATTTAAAACTCCGCTTATCTTATTTTCTTTATAATCAAAAATTCCATCACTTTTAATTTGAATATCTTTTTGAGTTTCTATAACTTTAGTTCCTTCTGATACTTCAAATCCTTCTTTTGAATTATAAATAAATTTTGAATTAGAGGGAACATTAAATTCATTTCCATTAATATTATAATTTCCAAGATTTTCATTTGTAAAAAAATTAGCTTTAGTTATCTTGCCTGTTGTTTGATCCAGTTCAATGCTCCCGGATTCTATGTTTTTAAACTCATTTCCATTTAAGATAAAAGCAGAGCCGGATTCAGTGACGCTGATTTTTCCTAAAGGAGAAACTTTAATGCCGGAAGTTCCTTCAATTATAATTTCATTTTCTTGCCCTTGATTAATTATTAATTTGCTGTCTTCGCTGTTAAAAATAATTTCTCCATTTTGGGAAACCTCATATCCTGTTGCGTGATAAGTAAAATCTGCTGAGCTAATTTCTGTGATTTCTGTTAGTTCTTGCGAATTTATAAAATTTATCTGAAATAATAAAAAAATATTTATTAATATGATTGCCGCAAAAATTAAAATTGGGGCTTTATTCCTTACCATAATTCACACTCTGCATATTTATTTTTATCTTCAATCTCTTCAACCAAGTCAGCGACTTTATTAATTATTTTATAATCTTTAGCATTTCCTATTTGGTTAATTAATAAATCTAAATCCGTTCCTAAACTTGTTTCGCAATTTTTTTGAGAAATCAATAATTCTTTTTCTTTATACAATTCTGCAAGTTGCTTTGTTCTTTTCATTAATCTTTCAACTTGGCATTCATAAATTTCTTTATCAGAAAAAATTGCGGCGTACATTAAAGAGTCTTCTTCAAAATAAATTTTATCTTTACCTTTTTGTAAATATCCGCCATCATAATAAACACGAATATCGCAATTTTTATTAAAACAAACTTTTATTGTTTTATCGTCGGCATTTAAACAATCTGCAGCTAAATTTACCTGATTTAATTGCGAGATTTCTTCTGCAATGTCTTCCGGAGCGTCATCAAAACAATATTTTTCATTTTCAGAAGTTAGATAAATTAAATCTGAAACTTTAAATGGAAATTCAAATGGCTTGGAAAAAATATAAAATTTTTTCCCTTCTGCTGGTGTTTTAGAAAAAATATATTTGTTTTCAAAACTACTTTCCACTCCTGGAGGAGACCATTTATTAAAACTGAATTCAGAAGTTTGTATTCCCTGTTTTCCAAAATTGCCGGAGGGCGAACATTTATTGAAAATTCTTGTTTCAACTCTTAATGCTAAAGGCGTTGAACTCGCTGATTCAAAACCCGTTTCAAGAGGATTTAATAAAATTCCAAGTTCTTTTGCTCCAACAGCCTGCTCTTCACTCTGACCTATTTTAATGACTTTTGTTGCTCCCAATATTGCTAAAAAAAGAATTACTGCGCCGACGATGATTGCAAAAAGCCAGCCAAATGAAATATTTAATTGCCCCTTTTTTAACATATTTAAATTAATATCGGGGGATATAAAAAACTATTCTATTTATTGATTCTGTTGAAAAAGTTTTGAATTTGCTCGCCACTCTTGTGGCTCGAATTTATTTAGATTCTACTTAGACCGCTTTTCTATACATTGAATTTTTATTTTTAATTTTCTCTTGTCAAAAAATCAAACATAACGTTCTGGGGCTTTATGCAGGCGGGAAATTAATACCTCGTCCCTGTCCGTCACAAAAAAGATAATAGAAAGCGCAAAACTTTCAATTTGCTCGTCACCCCCGCTTGCATTAAAGCCCTTGTTGGGCGTCAGTTTTATTTTTTTTAGGTTGTTTCTTTTTCATATTCTCTTGAAATTTGTTATAAACTTGAGGGTCAAAAAAAGATGCAGATTGTATTTTGTCCTGATTCATAACAATTTTGAATTTGTCTAATGGGGGAGTGTCCTCATTTGTTATAGCGTCTATTACAGATTCGTAAGAGGTTGTAATCCACAATATTTTATTCTCAGTTTCCCTATATCCACTCGCTAAAGGAAGCATTTCTACATAATTGGTTTTTTGAGGTCCGTTAACAGTTATGGCGTAACCTATATACACCTTATTGTCACTAAGGGAAATTGAAATAATTTTTTGATTCAAAGAAGCATCTAAAAGAAATCGTTCTAGTTCATCTCCGTGTTGCCTTATAGAATTGATGGAGATGTAATCCCCTATTTTTGTCAGCCAAAGTATAAAATTTACTGGATAGACGATGAATGCTGCAACAAAAAAACTAATCAAAGCAGTACCTAAAAGTACCGTGTTATGGGGGAAGAAAATTTTTCTTAGCACAAGATTAATTTCTTGAAACAATGGAGGGGAGCAATAATAAATTCCCTGTCTAACAAGATATGTTCCAAATAATAATGGAATGCTGTAAATTAAAGTATCAAAAAGAAGTTTTTGAGAGTTAAGATTTTCGTAGCGGTGACTAACAAATATACTCCTAGAAAGAATAAAATATCCTCCAACTAAAGGAATTATGAGGGTGGGAATCTCGTAGGGCATATCTTTTTAGGATTCTATCTTAAAAACAGATTTATCTCTTGCCGTTACCTCTCAATCCTTTCATAAAATCATAATTAGAGAGTTTCTTGACCTCTTTTTTAAATTCGGGATTTCTGCAATAGGCATTTATGTCTTTGATAGTCCATGCAAAACCATCTCCGCGAAAATGAATATGCTCCAGGGCAGAGGAAGAAGTAATCTCCTTCTTGGAAAAAAAAGATTTGTTTTTCATATCGTGATTTTTTAATTCATAAAATATCTCATAAACTGCGTCACAAATCCTTTCATAAAGTGTCATGCTTTCTTAAAGAAAGCACACTATTTAAAATTTTCCATCATTGAAGGCAAAGGTAAAAACAATTTGAATTGTGCAAGAGTTCTTTTTAAAAGTTACAAACACTCTCCTGTTAATTTGTTGATTGTCAATTAGTTATAATTATTTGGTCATTTGTCTGTTTCAAATAATTGCGATGAAGAAAATAAACTGTCAGGACGACTGCAATAGACATTGTCAAAAGTATTATTGTCCCCCCATAAATAATTGTCTCAATAGATATTTCAATAGTCATCTGAAATGCAAATTTGTTCTAAATGATTTTTCTTCTCTGTCCTGTGTCCCCTGTCTCTAAAAATTGCGCCCAACGTTTAGGGCTTGGCGCAGTGCGTCTTAACCTCAAAAACTTATTTTGAAAAAATAAAATTAGTTAAAAGAAAAATTGTCCCATGAAAAACAGAAACAAGCATTGCGCTAAGCCCTTGTTATGTTCTGTTTTTATTTTTTCTCCCTAATCTTTAGGCATAAATTTCTTGCTCTGCTCCTTTGGTTAAGTTCCAATCAAGTTTCAAAAGTTGTTTGACAGCAGGATTTTTTGTGTTAAGTTTGAACAAATCTGATTTTCCTACTCTTCTTGTTTTTATAACAATATTATTTTTTTCTAATTTATCCCAAAAAGTTTGAAGAGTAGAATAACTTACTTTTGAATTTTTTGCTATTTCTGTTAATGGATAATCAAATAGCTGAAAAGTTATAAGAAAATCTAAAACTTTCATTATCGGATTGTTTCCAAAAACTTCTATGAAGGTTGTTTTATTTTCCATTTTTTATAATATATTATATATATTGCCTTTTATATATCTTTCTGTTTATGTTTTTATATTCTAAACATAGAAACATTTAAAAGTTCTTTATTCTTTATTTTTCCATGGATTTTAGAGATGAAGATAAGATAAAAGCAACTTTGCTTTATCATCTAAGGAGAAAAAGAGTGATTGGCGGGGTTCATACTCCATTTGATACATTAAGACGCGGATTTCCCAGCCATTTAGGAAAAGATATCAAGAAAATCGCTGAACAATTAATTAGACAAGAATATTTAATAACAAAGCCAACAAATCAAGGTCTGCATGTTTCATTAAATAAAGATAAAATTAAGGAAATTGAAGAATTAATAAAAAAAATTTTAGGTCACGAATTCTAAAAACCAATCAAACTTTTTCTATCGTAACCAACGCCTCGCCGCGATTTTTTTCTAACTGAAGAGCTATTTTCCCATTTTCAGCATAGACACAATCCCCGCCTTTGCCCGAAGAAAAATCATCTGAAAGTTTTGCATGAAGGACATCATAAGTTTCAATAAAATTTTCTCCTCTGATTTCTATATTAAT
>JAUYHR010000177.1 GCA_030689875.1 Nanobdellota archaeon | reverse complement strand
TTACACCCACATAATCAGAAAACTCTTTAACAAATTGGTTAATATGCATATTTCTTTGTTCATACCAACCCTCTTTTATTGCTTCAGTTACCAACTGAATTTCTTTATCTGTTATTGAAGGACCGGCTGATGGAATTTTTCTCAATTTCATTTTTTAGATTCTAATCTTTTAGATTAAATTTAGCAATTCTCACAGCATCGATATATTTATTATTTATAATAAAATGATTTTTAAAGACCCCTTCAGTTTTAAACCTCAATTTTTTAAACATCTTGGCAGAAGCTTTATTAATAGAATAATATTCAGCGCAGATTTTATTTAGTTTAAGTATGTTAAAAATATAATTACTTACGGCATTTAATGCTTCTGTTGCGTATCCTTTTCCCCATTCGTTTCTGTCCCAAATCAAAATACCTACCTCAACTCTTTTGTTATAAACACTAAAGCTGTGTAATCGAATATTTCCAATATGTTCTCCGCCTTTTAAGAATATGCCAATCATTAATGATTCATTTGCTTTATTTGCTTTCTCGCCAACATATTTTTTCACAGATGCCATATTCCATTTTCGATATCTTGATTCAGTTAATTTTATTACTTCTTCATCGTTTAAAGCAGCTACATACTTAGGAGTGATATCCTTAATAGTGAAAATACGGAGATGAAGTCTGTCAGTTTTTATATCTATTTTTTTCATAATCTCGGGTATTTTTTAATCCAGAATAAATCTTCCGACAGAAAACCATTTTTGATTAAAGATTCTAATTTTTGTAAGCGATAAAAGTTAATATTTTCAAACTGCTCTTTTGTCAAATTTATTTCCTTAAATTTTTCAAGCACATCTTTTACACCCTTTTCTACTGACCAATCACACTCAAACCCCGGGAAAGTTTTTTTAATTTTTTCAAAAGAAATTTTGTAGTTTCTGGAATCTACGCCGTCTTGAATTTTCCTGTCTTTAATTAATTCTTTATTAATAACGATTTTTGTTTGATTTATAAAATTAATTTCACATCCGGGAATTTCTTTTTGTACTATTTTAGCAAGATCTAGTATTTGATAATTCTGAGATGTATCTCCAACGTTAAGGATTACTTGTGTTTCTGCCGGAGGGGTATAATCTATAGCAAATCTGATAGCTTTACATATATCATCTACATAAACATTTGGCCTCCAAGCTTTTCCATCAGAATTAAGAATTATTTTTCCGGTTGTGTATGCCATTGCCGTAAACATATTAATTACTAAATCAAACCTCATCCTTGGAGATAGGCCAAATGCTGTTGCGAACCTGAAAATAATAGGGGTGAAGCATTTATCTGTAATTTTTGCTAAGTCTTGTTCTATTTGTATTTTATTTATTGAGTAAGGAGTTTGAGGATAAACTTCTGAATCTTCATCAGAATATCCATCAATACCTTTGCCGTAAACCGAACAACTGGAAGAGAAAATAAACTTGATCTCTAATTTTTTACAAAGTTTGGCAACTTTTATTGTGTGGCTTCTGACAGGATCATAAACTTTTGCC
>JAUYHR010000112.1 GCA_030689875.1 Nanobdellota archaeon | reverse complement strand
GCAGCCATTTCCACAACGGAATGAATTTTACTCCTTCTTGTTCTTTTTCAGTATCTTTAGTTATTATTATTAATTCATTTATTTTAGATTGAAACGTGTTCCGACACTCATTTAATGAACTCATTTCTCTCTCAGAAATATCATCCGTGTATGAAACATTTATTGCTGTTAAAGATCCATTTTTATTTTTAATTAAAAAATCAACCTCACCATTATTTTTCCAATAATAAACCTCTTTTTTTCTTCGTTTTAATTCCAAAAAAACTAAATTTTCTGCCAATCTTCCTTCATCTCCTGAAAACTTAAAAGAAACAACATTTCTTATACCATTATCTATGCAATATGCTTTCTTAGGGTTTGCTTGTTGTTTTTTCAAAGAATAATCAAATATTTGAACTAAAAAAATCAAGTTTGCTTCTTCTAAATAAGACAGGTATTCAAATACTGTTTCTTTTCCAACTGAAGTTATTTCTTTCAGAGAAGTATAGTAAGCATTCACGCTAAACAATGAAGAAACATTGGTTACTAAAAATTTACTCAATGATTTCAATAAAGTTATATTTCTTACACTGAACCTCTCAACAATATCTTTGTAAATTGCCAGTTCATAATAATTGCTAAGAATTTCATTTTCAAGATTATTTTTCTCTAATACTACCTCAGGAAACCCCCCCAGCAAAAGGTAATTCTCAAAAAATTTTTTAACCTTAAATCTTTCTTTAGAATAAAATAAATCTTTATCTATCTGCAGGTTATTAAATCGCAGGAATTCTACAAAACTTAACGGAAATAAATGAAAAATTAAAGTTCTTCCTCTCAGACTCGTAGCGATTTCCTGACTCAATAACTTCGAATTTGAACCAGTTATGAACAATTTGATTTTCTCTTTGTCATAAATTCTCCTTATGTATAATTCCCAAGAAGGTATGTTTTGCAATTCATCAAAAAAAAAGTAGAGTTCTTTATCTTTATTTTCAGGATATAATTCATAATACGCTTCAAGAATGTTGTCTAACTCTTTAAAACCCAACGGAAGAATTCTGTCATCTTCAAAATTAACATAAAGTATTCTTTCTTTAGATACTGTTTTCAAAAGATTTTTTATCATTTGATAGAAATAGAAAGTTTTCCCTGCCCTTCTTGAACCTACCAACGTTATTATTTTTTTAGATTCAGGAATAAATAAACCTCTTTCTTTTACATCCGGCAATTCACTTTCGTGAAATTCTTTAATTAAAAATTTAAATAATTGTTTAATTTCCATAGTACTTCCATAAAAGACCACTAATATATAAATCTTTCCTTTTATGAACGACCACTTTTAGGGAGCCTTAAAAAACATATATTTAGAACAAATCTTTGCAAAATACAAAAAAGCAACGCTTTTTGTACAAAAAATCAGAGATTTTTTTGTATTTGACAGAAAGCACCCAAGTTGGATTTCCGCCAAAGCTCCAATCCAACGAAAATAAAAATGCGCTATCTATTAATCGAACTTTGATTTTTTGATAACGCTGACAACCAGTG
>JAUYHR010000169.1 GCA_030689875.1 Nanobdellota archaeon | reverse complement strand
TGCAAAGACGGAGTTGTAATGGCTTCCGATAGACAGGTTAGTGCTGGAAATATTGTAATGAGTAAAAATTTTCAAAAGACAATTAGAGTAAATGATTATTTGTTAATCTCCGTATGTGGAAGTCTTTCAGATGCTCAAAGAATTGTAAAAATTATTCCTGCTGAATTAAAATTAAAAGAGTTGCGTTCAAAATCAAGACCTTCTGTTGGGCAGGCGGCAAATTTATTATCTACTATTCTTTATTCTGGAGCCAGACAATCTATGATGCAGGTTGGAAATCTTCTCGGAGGTTTTAACGAAGATGGAACAACAGAACTTTATACAATTGAATCTGCAGGAAGCGTTATTAAAGTTGAAGATTACGACGCCAATTTTGGAAGCGGTATGCCTTATGTTCTCGGACTTCTTGAAAGACAATACAAAAAAGGTTTAAGCGTTAAAGAAGGAATTGAACTCGCAAAAGAAGCAATAAAATCTTCAACACAAAGAGACACCGGAAGCGGTTACGGAATTGATGTTTTTACAATAACAAAAGACGGAATTAAAAAAGTCGTTGAACAAGAAATTGTTTCAGAATACAGAGACGATAAAAGAGAATAATTTTCTATTAAATAAATAGATAGAGAAGGGCATTAAAAATATTAAATAAAATATAATTAAAATGACAGACATTCTTAAACATATAACAGAAAAATTGCACGGAAAAATTACAGAAGCGAATTTTGAAGGAGCAAATATAGTTCTTTATACAAATAATGAATTATTTTTTAAAGAAGGCGAGCCGAAAATTAAAGAGATTGTAAATGAAATTAAAAAGAGAATTGAACTTAGAGCTGATCAAAAAATTCTTCCTGACAAAACAACAGCCGAATCACAGATAAGAAAAAGCATCCCTGAAGAAGCTGAAGTAACAAATATAATTTTTGATTATTATCGCAGCGTCGTAGTTATTGAAGCTAAAAAGCCCGGGCTTGTTATTGGAAGAGGAGGAAGCATTTTAGATGAAATAAGAAACACCACTTTATGGACTCCGCAGGTGCAGAGAAGTTCTGTAATTAAAAGTCCGATTACTGAAAAAATTAGAAGTGTTCTTTATGCAAATAACACTTACAGGAGAAAATTTTTAAATGAAGTCGGAAAAAAAATTTACAGAGAATGGTCGTCGGAAAAATCAGACGGCTGGATTAGATTAACTTTTTTAGGAGGAGCAAGGCAGGTTGGCAGAAGCTGTTTGTTATTGCAGACTCCGAATTCAAATATTTTACTGGATTGCGGAATTGATGTTGCTTCGTCAGGTTCAAATAAATTCCCGTATTTTAATGTTCCTGAATTTGATATTGCTAAATTAGATGCTGTAATTTTAAGCCATGCGCATCTTGACCACGTCGGATTAATACCTTATTTATACAAAATGGGTTACAGAGGTCCGGTTTATATGACTCTTCCGTCGAGAGATATTGCGGCATTATTGTCTCTGGATTTTATTGGCGTCGCATATAAGCAGGCAGTCGCTCCTTTATTTAATTCAGAAGATGTAACGGAAATGGTTAAGCACAGCATTTGCGCGGCAAACAATGAAGTTACCGACGTGACTTCTGATGTGAGGCTTACTTTTTATAATTCAGGACATTGTTTGGGAAGCTCTATGGTTCATCTAAATATCGGCAATGGCTCCCATAATTTGCTTTATTGCGCGGATTTTAAATATGACAAAACAAGACTGCTGGACCCGGCGGTAAATATTTTTCCAAGAGTTGAAACAGTTTTAACAGAATCAACTTATGGCGCTAAAAATAATATTTTCCCCCCAAGACAAAAAGCAGAAGAAGAAATTATTGAACTTATTAAAAAAGCAATAGAAAGAAAAGGAAAAGTTTTGATTCCAGAACTTGGATTAGGGAGGGCTCAGGAAACAATGTTAGTTATAGAAGATGCTATACGCTCAGGAAAATTGCCGAACATCCCGGTTTATATTGACGGAATGATTTGGGATATTAATGCAATTCACACTTCTTATCCGGATTTTTTAAGCAAGCGCGTAATGCAGGATATTTTTCAGGATAAAAACCCATTTGTTTCAGAAGTTTTTTCCCGTGTTGGCTCGTCGCAGGAAAGAAGAAAAGTTATTGAAGGCGGTCCGTGCGTTGTTCTTGCAACTTCAGGAATGCTCGTCGGCGGAGCATCAGTGGAATATTTCAGGGAATTTGCAGGAAATAAAAATAATTCAATTATATTTGTTTGTTATCAGGGCGTCGGCTCACTGGGAAGGCAGGTTCAGGAAGGAGTAAAAGAAACAAAAATGAATGTAGACGGAAAAGAAGAAAAAGTTGAAATAAATATGGAAATAAATACAATTGAAGGTTTTTCTGCGCATCCCGGAAGAAATGAATTAATTTCTTTTTTTAACAACATCTGGCCAAAACCAAAGAGAATTATAATAAATCACGGAGAAGTTTCAAGATCTCTTGATTTGTCGTCGGCGCTTTACAAGCTTACTAGAACAGAAACAAATGTCCCAAGAAACTTGGAGAGTTTGAGATTGAAGTAATTTAATTTTTTTAAAAAGATAGATTTTTATATCTTAATTAATAATTATTTAGATGGCGCAAGACAACAAAATACATTTGCCCGGCGGATTCGGCGGTTTAATGAGGTTTCAGGATGAATATGAAAGCAAATTTTATTTTAAACCTGGACATGTAGTTGCGTTTATAATTTTTATAATTGGAATGAGAATTGTTTTGCCCTATATTTTTAAGATTTAACTTTTAATTATTTTTCTTTTTTTCAAATACAAAACAAATAAAAACCTTCATCCTCTTTTAAAAAGATGTTCGGCGGAATAGATCCTAAAAAAATGCAGGGAATGATGAAGCAAATGGGAATTTCTCAAGTTGAAATTCCCGCTGAAAAAGTTATAATTGAAAAAACCGACGGCTCTGTAATTTTTGTAGAAAATCCGTCTGTGATGCGAATTAAAATGCAGGGGCAGGAAAGTTTTCAAATTTCAGGAGAGATTAGAGAAGAAACAGCAAAAGTTGAAATTTCAGAAGATGATATTGACGCAGTTGTTGAAAAAACAGGATGTTCAAAAGAAAAAGCCAGAAAGACTTTAGAAAAAACAGGAGATCTTGCTGAAGCGATTTTGGAGTTGAGCGAGTGATTACAAAAATTTCCCGAATTTGCTTAAAAAACTGCTGTTATTACGGCAGAGGGTTAAAAAGAAAAGTATATAAAGTACGAGCCCTTTATAAAACATACTTCTAAAGAGGGTATTTTGGACTCAAAAATCATGGAAGAAATCATTCAGGAAAAAATTAGCGCAGATCATTTGCTGTATGTCAGCCTGAAATATACAAAAACCTGCGACGTTATTATGAATCTTCTTCTAAGATGGAGGCGAATGATAGAAACAAGTATCGACGCTCTTTTGCTCCACGCCAAAAAAAAGAAAAAAATCCCAAAAGTTCCTGAAACTTCTGTTAAAAAAATTGATAAAATAAAAGAAATTTTCAAAAAAGACAAAGATATAATGAACACTATTGAATTTCATGAAATGCTGAGAAAACTTGAAGAATTAAGAACAGAAAGAATTGGGGAGTTTAGAAAAAATGTAAATTTAAAAATATTTTATAAGGGAAATGAGACAGATGTAGATTTAAAAAAATTAAAAGATTATGCTCTTCTTTTAGAGAAATTTATAAGCAGAGTAAAACAGCATATGGCGTCGTAGAAAATTATGAAAAATCTTATAGTTATCACTTCTGGCAAAGGCGGCGTCGGCAAAACAACAACTGCAGTAAATCTTGGAGCGGCCTTGAATCATTTTGGAAAAGATGTTTTGATTATAGACGCGAATTTATCGACGCCAAATGTCGGATTACACTTAAATTCTTTGGAAGTTCCCGTAAGTTTAAACCATGTTTTATCAAAAAAAGCAAAACCTTTAGACGCTGTTTATGAACATAAGTCAGGAATAAAATTAATGCTCTCGTCTATTTCAGTAAAAGAATTAGGAAGAATTGCTCCCGAAAAATTGTCTGATTTTAAAAAAGAATTCCAGAAACTGGCTGATTATGTAATTATTGACAGCGCAGCAGGGCTGGGGCACGAAGCTGTATCGGTAATTAAATTGGCCGATGAATTAATTATAGTAACAAATCCGGAAATGCCTGCAATCACCGACGCTCTGAAAACAATTAAATTTGCAGAACAGATAAAAAAACCAGTCAGAGGGGTTATTATGACAAGAGTAAGAAAAGATAAAATTGAAATTCAACCGGATTCTGTAAAAGAAATTCTTGAGACTTCAATTCTTGGAATGATTCCTGAAGAAGTTTCTGTGAGGGAATCAATAAATTTGAAAGATGCTGTTGTCCACACGCATCCGAGTTCAAAATCAGCGAGGGCATATAAAGAAATTGCAGCGCAAATTTTAGAAATTGAATATGATTCTGATAAAGACAAGCCAAGCTTTTGGAAAAGAATTTTTTTGAGAGGGAAGTTTTAGTTAAAGATGGATTTAATTTTTTGAATATTGAAATTGTTCGTCGCGAGGCGACTCGGATTTATCCTGATGCGAAGCCAATCAATTCTGCGAACATAGTGAGCAGGTATTTTAGAAAAAATTAAATCTCAAAAATAATCGGCTTCCTCGCAACATTAATTATTTTTTTAAACCTTTAATAAAACTCTGAAATTTGCTAATCAAATTTTCTTTAAAATATTTAATAAACAATTTATCATAATTTGCTTTAGTGGGACTTCTAATAAAATTATTCATAAAAGAGATAATCCCCTTAGGATTATTATTAGATATAAATTTTATAAAATATTTCCATATAGAATAGTTTAATTCGACTATTTCTTTATCCGGGAAATTCTTAGATAAATATCTATATTGTAAGCTTTTGTGATTTATTTTCTTTTGCTTTATATTTTTAAGAATTTCTTTTTTTGATAGTAGATTATATCCTCCAACAAAATTAGCTAATCCTTCATGTATCCATGTTGGCTTTGTAGTTCCATAAATAAGAGCAAAAAATACATGATTCATTTCATGGTTAAGAAGAATCTTATAGTTTTTGTCATTTCTTTTAAGAAATATTTGTTCTTTAGCAACAAGAGTCCCATCTCTTAAAACTGTTGCTGCACCAAATGGAAAATAATAATATTTGGATTCTTCTTTCCATTCTTGTTCTGAATTACATATAATGATTTTGAATTTTTTGCTCGGAGCCCTGCCAAAAATCTTTCTGTTTTTTTCATAAGCCTTTAAAATCCAATTTTATATCTTAACAGGAATTTCTTTACTGGAACTTAATAAGGCAAATTTCAAATTTTTTTCCATATTTTTCTATAACTTTTTATTACTTAAATTAAATCTCAAAAATAATCGGTTTTCTCGCGACATTAATTATTCTTGTTTTTCCGATTTGCTCTTCAATTCCTCCAGCTTCATGAATGTGCGCGCTTATAACTAAATTTGGCTGGAATTTTTCAATTGCTTTTCTTATAGCTTTGCTTCCGGGAAAACCAGAAAATTCTGCTTTGCTCCCTGCGTGATGCGAGTGCGTTACCATTATTTTCTTTTTCATATTTTTTATCTGGGCATATCCTTTTTCCAGGGCTCTGGCAACTTCTTTATCAGTTATGGTAAAAGGACCTGAATCGGCATACCCTACTCCAAAAATCCCCAAATCATTTTCTTTTATTCCAACTCCGTGAATGTTTTTTGTGTTTGGATAAACCTGCGTCAAAAAATCTATTGTCGCCATTGTTTCATGATTTCCGGGCATTATTAAAACTCTTTTATTTTCTTTAATAAAAGGTCCAATTAAATTTTTTGTTGACTGCTCCAGCCAGGTTAAATCTCCCGGCAGAATTATTATATCAACTTTTTCGTCTTTAGCCATTTTTGCAAGTTTTTTTACTAAACCCGTGTCTCCATGAATGTCTCCTACTGCCATTATTTTTGTTTTCTTTTTCATTTTTTGCTATTTTAGTTTTCTTTTATATTGCTCTCTTAGGTTTTTCTACCATCGTAGTTTCTTTTTTCAAAAAGAAACCCGTTTTTCTAAAAGAAAAACCCATTTTCTTACATTGTAGCTTCTTTTTTTTGCCCTCCAAGGGTACACTCGGTGCTAAAAAAGAAACCCATTGTCATAATATTTATACAAATAACCAGTTAATAAAATTTTTGCTTAAAATTTTTAGATATTTTTTTTCACTGATTGCGAATAGTGAATTTTAATATATATATTTCAAAAGCTTTAAAAAGACACTATTGTCAGAATATATACATTAAAATGAAAGACAATTTTGACCTCTTTTTTAGACGGAAACCGGCTTTAATGTTGGTTGCTCTAAAGAAAAATACAAGAATGAGATATGGAAGCATTCTGGCAAAAGAAATAGACTGCACTTACAGCCACGCAGTTAAGATTTTGCAGATATTAGAAGAACTTAAGTTAGTGGATTTTGAAAAAAGAGGGAGAATAAAAGTGATTAAGTTGACTAAGAAAGGACAGGATGTTGCAGACGCTATTGAGAATATTCAAAAGTTAATTAGATGATTTTATATCTTTATTAAATGCTGATAAAAACTATTTGGAGATTTTTTTTATTTTGGTAAATTATTCTTACGAAAATGCTTGCTCATTTCGTTCGTTAACGCTCACTTAAATTACAATTTTATTCTTTTAATAAATAATTCAAGCATCGTAAAATTTAAAAGCATTTTATTCTTCTCTTTTTCTATGGAATCTGATAATCCTTCTGAAACACAAGCGCCAAAAACAGAACATCCGAGCGACTTCGCGAGACATTCTCCCGAAGGTAAATTTGAAGAAACCGAGCGGGGTCGGGAGCAAAAAAAGAAAAAAATTTCAATAGGCAATGTGATTATCTTAATAATTCTATTAGCCATTCTAGGCGTCGCTGCGTATTATTTTTTAGGAGATGAATCTGAATTAGGAAATTGCTCTTTAGCAGACGAGTGCGGAAGGTATAATGTTTTTTATATTAAGGGGCAGGGATATGTTTGCGCAAATGATGCGGTGGTTGGAGAAGACACAATCAAAACAAAATTGCTTATGTTCAAATATGCTTCTAAAAAAGCTATTGTGGATGAGCCGGCAGGATGTTCTTGTGTGGAAGAACAATGTGAGATTGAGTGATTTTTAAAATATAATTTTTACGAACTCTTTTTATTTACACGTTCAGCCCATTCGCATTTTCCGCACTGAAATAAAATTTCGCTTTCTTCATCTGAATATTTCACACCCTGATCAATTATTTCTGCCTTATTATGTCCGCATTTCATGCATTTAAATGGATAAGTTGCAAAAATATTTTTGTTTTTTATTACTCCCTTGCCTGTTTCTTTTTTGTGTATTTCTTTTTCTATTTCATTTAGAAAATTTTTGTCTTTTACTTCTCCGCCAATTTTGCACTTATTGCAAAAATAAAAAATTTTGTTCTTATTTTTAAAAAAACCTACAAGCGATTTGCATTTTTTACAAAATTTAATTGTCATTTTATTTGTTTTTAATTTATGGCCTCGACTGCTCGAGCCCGCGCTCGTTTATTTATTTTTTAAGTTTGTCTCGCGCAAACTCTCGGGATTTGAGTTCAAATCCCGGAAAAATGGCCTCGATGGGATTTGAACCCACGACACCTGCCTTAAGAGGGCAGTGCTCTACCAGGCTGAGCTACGAAGCCAAATTGTTTTTCTTTCTTGGTTTAAGTAGCGAAGACTGGAACCAGGCCGAGGAATTACACGAGCATTAATCCGCTTGCGTATCTTGAACCCTCGCGAGTGTGGTTCCGAGTGGAGCTACGAAGCCATCTTATAATATTAGAACAAGGATTATTTAAATATATAATAATTTATTTTTTATAAGCTTCAATATAATTTATCATCCTATTATATCCTTTTATAGGGTAAGCTTGATTCGGAATAAGTAAAGAAGGACCTCGTTCAGAATTTGAATAAACTTCTATAACTTTAATTTTCTTTTTTCTGAATAATTTACTTATCTCCGCACTTCCTTGTGATTGGTCTCTTAAAAAAGTTATTTTATCTAAACTCATTATATAATTAAATTAATTTTATTTTTAAGGATTATTATACTCTAACGGTATTCTCGCCAAGTATTCTCGCACTTAACGCATCTAAAGAATTTTGTTTCTGATTCGTCTGAAGCGCGCGTTTGAACTGTCCAAAAATATGCTTTGTCATGTTTGCATTTTTTGCATTTTTCAATAACAATCGGATGCACACCAATTGTTTCTCTTGATATCGCAACTCCCTGATTTTTTTCATTAATTTTTTCAGAAGTTTTTAAGGCTGTTTTATTTTTAGAAGAATAATTGCATCTCGGACATCCAAAATTTTTTATTTTTTGAATTAAAATCGCTCCGCATTTAGGACAAAATTCCATTTAATGAATTGAATAGTTTTGTTTAAAAATGTTGGCATTATCTTTCTTCACAAAATCCTTTATCCGCTTCTGAACGCATTGGCTCATAGAAAACAAGTTTTGCCCAGCCAAGCCAGGGAGTTATTCTGAATACCGATTTTCCAATTAATTGGTTTGAACTTATTTCTTTTTCCACGCTTAACTGCCCGTTATTATTGTCGCCCATAGTTGAGAAAATATATTTTTCATTTTCCTTTTTCATGTTTATTACTCTATGAATTATTGGATTTTTTTGATTGCCTTCAAAAATTATTACATCGCCGACTTTTAATTTCTCCGGCTTTGCTTTTATTATAAATAAAATATCTCCTTTGCTGAATCCGTTTTTAAAATTAAAAGTTTTAAATTGCTCTTTATTTAACTGAAAATCAGAATATTTGTCTTCGTGTCTTGTCCACCACGAGCCATAATCTGAAAATAAATTTCCTTTATGATACATACTGCAGGATTCTACAATTGCTAATGGGAGATTGGTTCCCGTTGCTAAATTTAACACTGGGAAAAATATAAATTTTATTACAATGAAAATAAATATAATTGAGATTATCCATCCTTTGAAACTTTCATCTTTCCAGACAATATACCAAAAATTGTCCCAGAATTTTTTAAAACTGCTTTTTTTCATTTTAATTTCCCGTTAAAATGAAAAACATGAAACTTTTTCCTGAAGTTGCTTTTTTCCATGATGTATATTTGAGAAGATATTAGTTTTTAAATTGTTTATTTCTTTAAATTCACAAATATCTCTTTTTCAAATTCTTTTTTTAAACACAGCATTGGCACGCCGTTCTGCAATTTCTTGAATTTGTTGGTCAATTGTTTGAATTCTTTTTATATTGCAAAGCGAACTATAATTTCTTTGAAATACTTGTTTAACTTGTTCTTCACTTACGGCGGTTATAGGCATTGAAGTATTAATTTTTCCTAAATAATTATATTCAACAATATATTCTTCTTTTTTTCCAAACCCCGAGGAATAATCATTTTTCATTAATTTATTATAAATTTTCTATTTAAAAAGATTATTGCGCTAAATTAAATACCTTTTTATCTTCTTTTCAAATTCTTCCTTAGAAATAGAACCAATAAATTGATCTATAACTTTTCCGTTTTTAAATAAAATAAAATTTGGAATTGAACGAATATTATATTTTTGCGCGAGTTCTGGAGCATTATCAATATTAATTTTTCCGACTTTTAACTTATCTCTAAATTTCTTGCTAATTTCGTCTACAATCGGACTCATGATTACACAAGGCATACACCAGTGAGCATGAAAATCAATTAATACAATTCCTTTTTTAATAAATTCATTAAATTTCTCTTTTGTTAGTTCAACCATAAATTAATCTACAAAAGAAAGTTTTTAAGTTTGTTGATTTTTGATAATTTTAGAAATATATTATAAAACACAATTAAATTTAAAAGAGATTTTAATCTTGAAGTTGCATGTCTATGCATACAAAAGAAGAAATTCGGGAAATATTAAGTAAAGCGAGCGTTTTAGATGAATTTCCTCAGTTTTGGCAAAACAGATTTACTGATGGCTTTTTTGCAATTGCAACTGATAAAGGAAAAGAAGATTTAGAGAATAAGGCTAGAGAGGGCTTCTTGGAAGGTATTTTAAAAGATAAGATGAAGTATGGAATTCCTGAACATATTTACATACCAAAACACTTAATAAAAACAATTAAAGTTGGGGAAAAAATTATTTATTATGCTTTAGCTGGTGGAATTTATAGTTAATAATTATTTAATCTTTTTTTAGCTTAAACAGCCATGCTCCTTCTTATTGCTGGTTCGGAATTATAGTTTTCTAATTTAAAATCTTCAAATACCAATTTATCAAATGGTTTTTTTGCAATAGTTAATTTAGGCAGTTTTTTTGGCTCTCTTGACATTTGTTCAAGAATTGCTGTAACATGGTCGTATTTTTCTTCTATTCCATTTACATCTGAAGGAGTTTTTTCATTAATCCATTCAAGAACATCTAAATATCCTTCTCTTTTAGAAACATTTTTTATTCTAATTTTTAATTCTCTTAAATTATCTCTATACCAATCGCTTCTTTTTTCTAATCCGGTATAAAAATGCGAATCCCCAAAAGTATGAATAAATCTTCTTGGAGTTAAATCTAATTCTTGCGCGATTACTTGTGTTAAAATAGCATAACTTGCAATATTGAATGGAACTCCTAAAAATTGGTCACAACTTCTTTGATATAATTGCAAATCTAATTCTCCGTTGATATTTGAAGTCATCTGAAACATAACATGACATGGTGGAAGAGACATTTTTGGAACATCTACAGGATTCCAAGCGCTAACAAGATGTTTTTTGCCAATAGGATTTTTCTTCATATTTTCAATAACTCTTCCTAATTGATCTAATTCCATCATTTCTTTTTTATCTTCATCAAAATATTTCCAATTTCTCCATTGAGCGCCATAAATAGGCCCCGCTTCTCCCCATTTTTTTGCAAATTCAGAATTTTCTTTTATTCTTTGAGCATATTCTTCCATTGCTTTATCCCAATCGGGAGAATATTTCATTTCTTTTTTTATTAAATTTTCAGAAAAAATTCCTTCTTGTATCATTCCTTTTAAATTATGTTCAAAGGAGTTGCCTCTCCAAATTGGACAATTATTATCTTCAAGATATTTAATATTTGTATCTCCTTTTAAAAACCAAATAAGTTCATGAATTATTGACTTTGTTGCCATTTTTTTTGTTGTTAATAATGGAAATCCTTTTCTTAAATCATATGAATTTTGATAGCCGAACAAAGAAATTAATCCTGAACCCTTGCTTCCCCATTTAAATCCGGAATAATCAGAAGTAAGAATTTCTTTTGAATGTTCTAAATATTGCTGAACCATATTAACTCAATTTAATTTTATTTTATAAAGATGATTATAATTTGAAATATATACTCAATTTATTTTTTTAATTAATGCAAAAAAACCTTCTGAATTATACATCTCTTTAATCATTTCATCATAATCTCGGGTTTTTATCTTTCCATCGTTTGGATCAATTAAATTTATTTGTGGATATTTAAAATCATAAAATAAATAAGAATGATTTTTTATTCCAACTAAACCATGTTCTTTTTTCATATCATCTAACACTAATTCAGGCTCGTTAAGAGGAGTTTCATTTCTCCAATAAAAAACATAATTAAATCCTGTTTCAAAAAGAAATTCTTTTATTTTATCATCGTGAATTTTAAATCCTTCTTTACCGAGATTTAATTTTTTAGAAATATCTTTTTGGCTGATTTTTTTGCCTTCAAAATCAAAAATTGCCTGC
Source organism: Nanobdellota archaeon (assembly GCA_030689875.1). Classification (GTDB taxonomy): domain Archaea; phylum Nanobdellota; class Nanobdellia; order Pacearchaeales; family GW2011-AR1; genus JWKY01. The sequence goes on along the minus strand of JAUYHR010000169.1, from coordinate 1,331 downwards.
AAACAAGAACAAACACAAAAATTCTTTTCTTCAGAAGCAATTAGATTATAATTTTTCATTTTAATTTTGAACTTCTTTTTTCCCGTCGCTTGTAACTCTTCCGCCTTGATGCTGTCCTGAATATGCTCGTTTAATTTCTCCAATTACCGGTTCAAATTCTACATTAAACATTCTTGAGCCTAATTCAAATCTAAAATCATGCTCCCCCAAGTTTTTTATTCCAAAAGTTAATTTTCCCTTGTAACCAGGATCTGTTTTTGTAAAATGCAAACTTACTCCTCCTCTTTGCAAAGAACTTCTTGGATGAATTATTGGTTTAAGATATGCTTCTGGAAAATCTTTATCATATTTTATTTTTTCAACAGGAGAATGAAGAATTTCCATTGTTGTTACAAGAAAATATTGTCCGGGTTCAAGGGTAATTATTTTATTTCCGTCTTTTAAAATATCTCCGATAAGATTTATTTTTGGAGAATATCTTTCCCTGCTGCTATTGTCTGATGCAAGAAAACTATCTCCTGCAATTTCATAAACCTCGCCAACTCTTAAATCAATTCCCGAACCTTCAGGATTATTTAATTCTCTTTCTGCAAGATTTTCAATTAATTTGTATTTTTCATTTAGTTCTAAAATTTTGACTGCTGATATTTTCATTTTCTTTTTTATTTAATTTATTTTTTAGTTATTATTACTTTAAAACTTCCCCTCTTCTAAATTTTTTAATTTCTAAAAGATTTCCTTTCCAATATCTTAATTTAACTCCGGTCTCTTTAAACATTTGAATGGTTCTTTTTGATTCTTCTAAATCTTCACCTTTGTTAGTTTCATTCCATTCTTTATCAACGATAACTTCTAAAATTCCAGATTGAATAATTCCTCTTGCGCAATCCGTGCATGGAATTCCATTTGTATACATTTTAGATTTTTTTAAAGAAGTTCCAATTAATGTGGCGTTATATATTGCGTTTCTTTCTGCATGTTCAAACCAATAAAATTTTTCCGGCTTTTTTTGCCTTTCATAAACATTGTCATTCAAACCCCTCGGAAAACTATTGTATCCGGCAGTTTTAATTTCCTTGTCTGAACCTACAACAACTGCGCCAACATGGGTTTTCACATCTTTACTTTTATCTGCGAGAAGATAAACCATAGACATAAAATAAGTATCCCAATTTGGTCTTTCTGTAATTTTTCTTTTTATCATTTTTCTATTTTTATCCGCATTTGCTATAACCGCAATCAGGTGAAAGACATTTTTCACAGCCTTCCTGCATAATTAACGGAGAACCGCAGTTACCGCAAAGATTTCCTGAATTAATTGGTTCTTTATT
>JAUYHR010000166.1 GCA_030689875.1 Nanobdellota archaeon | reverse complement strand
TAAAAAAAATGAAAGCAAAAAAAAGAAATTTTTGTATTCATTTACTTTTTCAGGAGAAAAACTAAATGAAAGAAGAAACAGCAATAATCTTAGAATATCTGCCAAATGGTTACCCCTTGGAGAAAAAAATGATGCCTTTAGCCCAGGCTGTAGGGGAAAATAATTACACGCTTCTGGAACTTGCCCCGAGAAGAGGGGTTTTATTGGAGTCCGGTGAAGCAGTATATATTGGCCCTGCAAAAAGAGACAAAATTTATTATATTCTTGGAAGATTGCCAAAAGAAAAATTAACCGAATCCGCAAAACAGCAATTAGAAGAATTTATAAAGAAAGTTGTTGAAAAAAAAGAACAAGAATTTGTGGAGTTTTTTAATAAGTCAGAGGCGATTAATAAAAGATTTCATCAAATAGAGTTGCTTCCGGGATTAGGCAAAAAGCATATGAAAGAAATAATTAAGCAAAGACAGGAAAAACCCTTTGAATCATTTGAAGATATGAAAAAGAGAGTCCCAAATTTGCCTGACCCTCAAAAGGCAATTGAAAAAAGAATGCTCAAAGAATTAACCCAAACAGAAAGACATAATCTTTTTGTAAAAGAAAGATAAAATGAAATTAAAAACAAACAAATGACAGAACAAAAACAAAAAACCAAAGAGAATGCGCCTTCTTCAGGTTTTAAAGATAAAAATAAAAAAGAACAAATTAAAAAAATGCCTCAAAATCCCGAGATAGATAATCGAGGAAGAATAATCAGGATTATGCAAAAAGACATAGAAGGAAGAATGAAACTTTATCCTGGATTGACAAAAATAAAAGGAATTTCCTGGAGTTTGTCAAATGCTGTTTGCAAAAAATTAGGATTTGATAAAAATAGAACAATAGAATCTCTTTCAGAATCTGAAATAAAAAAACTTGAAGAATTTTTAAAAGCTCCAGAAATTCCAAAATTTTTAAAGAACAGGCAAAAAGATTTTGAAACCGGCGAAGACGGGCATTTAATAGGCTCTAATTTGGAATTAAGAAAAGAATTTGATATTAAAAGATTAAAGAAAATCAAATCATACAAAGGATACCGGCACGTTGCTGGGCTTCCTGTAAGGGGCCAGAGAACAAGAGCCCACTTTAGAAAAAACAGGGCAAGAGGGGCAGGAATTAAAAAAAAGTAAAATAAATAAAAATGAAAAGAAAAACAAGAAATTTTTCAATCCACTTTAACGGGAAATTAAAATGAAAAGAAAACATAAACTATATTCAAAACCAAAAAAACCCTTTGATAAATTAAGAATTGATGAAGAAAAAAAAATCAAAGAAGAATTTGGTCTTAAAAATAAAAAAGAAATTTGGAAAGCTGAAGCAAAAGTTAAATTAGCGAGGGAAAAAGCCAGAAACTTAATTAAAAGCCCTCCTGAAAAACAAAAAGTTTTATTTGATCAATTAAGGGAGATTGGCATAAAAGCAGATTCACTTACAGATGCTTTTGCTTTAGATACTAAAAATTATTTAGAACGCCGACTGCAAACAGTTGTTTTTAAAAAAAAGCTTGCAAATACAATAAAAGAAGCAAGACAAAAGATTGTTCACAGAAAAATTTTAGTCGATGGAAAAGTTCTTAACAAGCCTTCATATCTTGTTCCAGTTGAATTAGAAAATAAAATTACAATTAAGGAAAAACAAAAATCCCAAATTAAAAAAGAAATTCCTGCCATAAATGGCGCAAGTGAAAATAAAACTCAGGATAAAATAAGCGAAATAGGAGCTTAATCATGGAAAATAAAAAAATAAAAGCTAAATTAAAATCTCCGGAAGAATCTGCAGATTTTTCCAAAGAAAAAAATATCGAAGCTGATGAAAATCTTCAGGAAATAAGTTTAGATGCTGAAGACGAAAACGCAAGCGAAGCAAAAATCCCAAAAACAAAAGAAATAGACGCAATTGTCCATGTTTATACTTCTTATAATAATACAATCGTTCATGTCACAGATATGTCGGGCAGAACAATTATAAAAGTTTCAGGCGGAATGATTACTAAGCAGGACAGATTAAAAGCAAACCCGACTATTGCAATGTTTATCGCCAAGAGAATTTCTGAAAAAATGAAAGAAGAAAAAATTAGAAATTTATATTTAAGAGTCAGGGCAAAAACAGGAAATCCTGCTCCCGGGCCAGGCGCAAATGCAATAGTAAAAAGTTTATCCAGAGAAGGATTTAAAATAATTAATATACTCGACACTACAAGAATTCCCCGTGGAGGTCCAAAGATTAAAGGGGGCAGAAGAGGAAGAAGACCTTAGTAAACAAATAAATTTAAAAAACAATTTAAATAAATATTAACATGGAACTAATAAAGAAAAAAACGGACAAATTAATTTTTTCAGCCGAAATGGATAATAGTCTGGCAAATGCAATCAGGAGATATATAAGTCAGATACCAATTGTTGCTGTTGATGAAGTGGAGATTTCAAAAAACGATTCTGCGCTATACGACGAGACTCTCGCGCACAGAATTGGATTAATTCCATTAAAAGCAAAAAAACAAACCGGAAAAATTAAATTAGATTCAAAAAAAGAAGGAATTGTTTATTCTGGCGAATTAAAAGGCGACGCAGAAGTTGTTTATGATAAAATTCCGATTACGCTGTTGGACAAAGGGCAGGAATTAGAAATAAAAGCAACACTGAAATCTGGAAGAGGTTTTGAGCACGCTAAATTTTCTCCAGGATTAATGTTTTTTAGAAATATTCTTGAATTAAAAATAGATAAGAAATTTAAAGACAGAATTAAAAAGGTTTGCCCGAATGCAAATATAAAAGAAAGCGAAAATCAAATTATCATTATTGATGACCAAGAAGAAGAAATTTCAGATGTTTGCGCAGGCATCGTTGAAAAAACAGGCGAAAAACCTGAGATAAAAGAACTTCCTGAATTAATAATTAAATTGGAAAGTTTTGGACAAATTTCTACTGAAGCAATTTTTGAGAAATCAATTGATGAGTTGAGAAAAGATTTGGAAGAAGTTTCTAAAAAGTTGAAGTAAAAATAATTTATTTTTTCCTTTTTATGAATAAGAATAATTTTAAAAGCCCCTTTTATTCTATTCTTTAATGGAAGAGCAGAACGCAAATATTCCGCATAAAAATTGGCATGACAAATATTATAAAATTTTATTAATAATTCCGGCAATTTTAATTATTTTTTCATTTATTTATATGATAAATTTTTATAACCAGCACGGAGATTTTATTAAAAAAGATATTTCATTAACGGGCGGAACTTCAGTTACCCTATATGAAAAATTAGATGTTCTTGAGTTAAAGCAAGGACTGCAGGACAAATTACAGGATGTAAATATTCGGGAAGTTTATGATTTAATTACTCAAGAGCAAAAAGCAGTAATTATTGAAACAACTTCTGGCGCCGATGAAACAAAAAGTGTTTTAGAAGAGCATCTAAAATATGAATTAACCGACGAGAACAGCAGTTTTGAATTTACAGGCTCAAGTTTAAGCGAGGGTTTTTATAAACAATTATTAATTGCAATTTTAGTTGCATTTGTTTTAATGGGAATTGTTATTTTTATAATTTTTAGAATATTTGTGCCGTCTATATCTGTAATTGTCGCCGCCTTTGCAGATATTTTAATGACTTTAGTTGTAGTTAATCTTCTTGGCATTGAAGTTTCAACTGCAGGCATCGTCGCCTTTTTAATGTTAATTGGATATTCTGTAGATACAGATATTTTGCTGACTTCAAGAGTTTTAAAACGCGAAGGCGATTCATTAAACAAGAAAATTTTTGATTCTTTTAAAACTGGGATGACGATGACCATCACAGCTTTATTATCGGTTTTAGTTGCATTGTTTATTGTAAAATCGTTTTCAAGCGTTCTTACTCAAATTTTTACTATTCTATCAATCGGTCTTGCATTTGATATCTTTAACACCTGGATAACTAATGTTTCAATAATTAAATGGTATATGAAAAACAAACATGGCTAAATTAACTTTCAGAATCTGGATACTAATAATTGTTTTAGCATTATCTTTGATTTCAATTTTTGGACTGCCTCCTTCTTTTTTAGAAAAAGGAATTTTGATTACGGGCGTTGAGCAAAATTCAAGCGCCTTTGAGCAGGGTTTAAGACAGGGGCAGATAATAACCGCAATAGACGGAAAATCAGTTGAAAGCGTTGATGATTTTTCAAAAATTATTCAGGATAAATATCCTTCTAATTCAGAAGGCTCACCAGAGTCATCCCTTGGGGAAATTAAAACAATTATTCAAACAAAAGATTCTCAAATAATTTTATTTTCAAAACAAGCTCCGGAAATAACATTTTCAGATATTCCAAAAACTAATCTTAAGGCTGGTTTGGATATTTCAGGGGGAGCAAGAGCATTAGTTCAGGCTCAGGATAAAAAACTTTCAACAGAAGAAATTGATGATTTAGTTGCAATTACAAATAATCGTTTTAATGTTTATGGAATTTCTGATATAAAAGTCAGCCCTGTTTCGGATTTAGATGGAAATCGTTTTATGCTTATTGAAATTGCCGGCGCGACGCCAAAAGATTTAAAACAATTAATTGAACAGCAGGGCAAATTTGAAGCAAAAATTGGAAATGAAACTGTTTTTATCGGCGGAGAAAGAGATGTGGCATCTGTTTGCAGAAATGATGCAACCTGTGCGGCAATAACTGCCTGCAACGACGCTAATGGCGGAAGCATCTGCAATTTTCAATTTTCAGTTTATTTAAGCAATACCGCCGCAGAAAAACATGCAGAAGTTACAAAAGAATTAGGAATAAATGAATCATCTCCAGGATATCTTTCCAAGCCTCTTGACCTTTATGTCGACGACAAACTTGTGGATACATTATTAATCAGCAAAGATCTTCAAGGACGCGTTACAACTCAAATTTCTATTTCCGGTTCTGGTTCAGGAGCAACTCAAGACGAGGCCTACAAATCAGCAGAAGAAAATATGAATAAATTGCAGACTATTTTAATAACCGGAAGTTTGCCGTACAAATTAGAAATTGTTAAATTAGATACAATCTCGCCTATTTTAGGAAAGGAATTTATAAAAATTATTTTGCTTGCAGGATTGGGCGCTTTGCTTGCAGTTGCGATTGTAATTTTTGTCAGATATCGAAAATTCAAAGAATCAATGGCATTATTATTGACGAGCTTTTCAGAAATTATTATTATTTTAGGAGTCGCATCAATGATTGATTGGAATTTAGACTTACTGAGCATTGCGGGAATTTTGGCGACAGTCGGAACTGGAATTGACCAGCAGATTATTATTTTAGATGAATCAAGACAAAAACTTTCTTTAAGTGTCAAAGAAAAATTAAAGAGAGCTTTTACAATTATTTTAAGCGCTTATTTTACGGCGCTGGTTTCTTTGCTTCCTCTTTTATGGGCGGGCGCAGGGTTGTTAAAAGGTTTTGCAATAACAACAATAATTGGAATTACAATTGGAATTTTAATAACAAGACCGGCATTCACCGATATTATTAAGAATATTGAGGAGTAAATTAATATTCATTTTTATTAATATAAATTCTTTTAAATTGTGTTTTTTAAGTAGAGTTATGAAAATCGGGATAATTGGCATGGGGTTTGTTGGGGGAACAACTGCAAAAGTTTTAGAAAAAGTTCATGAAATTTTTCCTTATGATAAATATAAAAAACCCTATACAAATCCTTCAATTTTAAAAAAGTCTGAAGCTGTTTTCATTTCTGTTCCAACTCCAATGAAGCCAAGCGGGGAAATTGATTATTCTTCCATCCACAATTCTTTGGAAACACTTTTGGAAAATACTTCTGAGCCAAGACCCTTAGTTGTTGTAAGATCAACAGCAGTTTCGGGAACAACCGATAAATTAGAAAAAGATTATCCATTTAATTTTGTATTTAATCCGGAATTTTTAAGAGAAAAATATGCGTTAGAAGATATGAAAAATACGGACAGAATTATCATTGGAGCAAACAGAAAAGAAGATTACAAAAAAGTAGAACAGATTTATAAGCCTCTTTTTCCAAAAGCTAAGTATATTTTTGTCGATAGAAAAACTGCAGAGATGATGAAGTATGCTTCAAATGTTATGCTTGCCGGACAAGTTGCTTTAGCAAATGAAATTTACCAGATTTGCAAATTCTCTGGAATAGATTATAATAAAATAAAGGAAACACTTTTATTAGATAAAAGAATTGCCAGAAATATTGATGTTCCCGGTCCCGACGGAGAGCTTGGCTTTGGAGGAAAATGTTTTCCAAAAGACTTGAATGCTTTAATTTATTTGTCAAGAGATAAAAATTATAGGCCTTATCTTCTTGAAGAAGTTTGGAGATTAAATGAAAAAGTAAGAAAAAATAAAGATTGGTTGGAAATTCCGGGAGCAACATCTGGGAATAATAATTTTAAGAAAAAATGATATTTATAAAATAAAATGCTCCCAAAATACCATGTTCTCTTCGGATTTTTATTTTCTTTAATTTTATTTTTAATTTTTCCTTTTATTGGTCTGTCGGGATTTTTAATAATCTTTATCTCTTCAGTTTTAATTGATATTGACCATTATTTATTTTATGTTTTTAAAAATAGAATTTTCAGCATTAATAAAGCATATA
>JAUYHR010000160.1 GCA_030689875.1 Nanobdellota archaeon | reverse complement strand
AAATAATGATGAAAAAGAAATTTTAACAAAATTGTACAAAGAGATGTATAAAAAATAAAAATAATTCTATAAAAAATTAAACATCCAGAACAATCTTTCAGCAACAGATTTATCCAGCTTCGACGAATTAACCCTGCATATAACTAATTTCTTCCGAAGCCAATGAAAAAGCGAGAAATTAGTCGTTTATAAAAACAAAATTTATATAAAAAATAAAAAAAATTAAAGTATTAGATAAGATTATCTTTTTTTCTTTTTTACTGCTTTCTTCGCAGCTTTCTTTTTTGCCATATTTTTTTTAACCTCTTTTTAATTGATGTTAATAATATGCAGATTAAGTTTAAATATCTTTTGATAATTTAATTTTTTGTTAGAAAAATGAAGCAGCCCAGAAGAACATTAATATAAACAATAATCCAAGCAAAAAATAAGTTGCATATGAAAACCATTTCTTTGCTTTTTTTTCACTTCCGGTAATTTGCCACATCGTCAGATAAAAAAATCTTCCGCCGTCAAAAATTCCCATTGGGAGCATATTCACTAATGCGACGCTGAAACTAATTAAAACCAGCCACCATAAAAAATCGTAAATAAAATCTCCTGCTCCGCCGATTTCTGATTCATAATAAATATTTGGTTTTTTAACGCTCAAAAATCCTATAACTTTTCCAAGGAATGTTCCTTTTTGAGATTTTTGAAAAAATATTCCAAGCCAAGGTTCTTCTGGATTAAGGGGATGTTCGCCGAGGACAATATCATAATTTCCTTCAGTTGTTTTAATATTTACTTCATCTCCCGGAGAGTATTCTTCAAATTTTTTGCTTAAATCTTCCAAGCTATGAATTTTTGAGTTGTCAATTTCAGAAATCGCGCCCGTTAATCTTGAATTAATTGCAGGAGCATCTAAATAAGCAAAAATATATTCCTCCTTATTATTTTGGATTTCTAAAAATCTTTTTGTAATAAAATAATTTCCATTCGCAGTTTCGAGTTTATAAATTTCTTTTTCTCCGACTGAATTTAAAATGCTTTGATAATTTGGATTAATCAGTTGAGTTCCGTTAATCGCAGTAATATTTTCAATGCCGACGATTCCATAAGCATAATTTTCTAATCCATAAGAATTATCAAAGCTGACTCCTGCCGGACTAAAAGCAAGAGAGAAAAATAAAATCATTATTGCAAAAAATAAAATCGCGGTTAAAATATTTGCAAAAGTTCCTGCCGCTAAAACTGCTTTTTGCTGGAACCTGCTCGCCTTCACCATGCTTTTCTCGTCTTGTTCAACAAATGCCGCTAAAAAAATTGGCAGAAAAAAAGGAAAAAATCCAAATCCGGTGGATTTTATCTTAATATTATAGCGTCTCATAAAAAGCCCATGCGCAAATTCATGGCTTATTGCAATTACAGCGAGGACAACTATCCAATATATAAAATAAAACGGGGGCAGGAAATCCAGTTTAAATGCCTGAGGCAGGTAAGGAATTAACGGAGTTATCGGCGGAACTTTTATTTCCCTGACTATTTCCGGAGCGCTGAGATAAACCCAGACAATTTTTCCGAACAAATACAGCATTCCCGCCATTAATAAATATCCGACGC
>JAUYHR010000151.1 GCA_030689875.1 Nanobdellota archaeon | reverse complement strand
TGAAAAAAATCTTTAATCTGATTGTTCGCAACTTCGATTTTGTATTTTGCATGAGCTTCAGCATTTTGTTTTGCGCTTGCGAAAATATTTTCAACAAAAGTATTCATGCATAAATCTATATTTTCTAAATCAACAACAGCATCCAAAAAGTAGTTCTGTCTGAACATGGCCTGAATTGCATGTATTTCTTGGTCAACAGCTCTTTTTGCAAGATCTTTAATTTGTGCTTCAACCAATTTTCTTGTCTCTGAAACACTGATTTTTTTATCCTCCAGCGTAGGAACCGCAAAATAATTATCTACAAGACCTATAACTCCTTCTATAACTGTCTGTTTTGTTTTTACAGCAGGCAATCGGGTTGTTAAATAATACAAGTAATCGGCTAATTCTTCTTCATTTGAAACCTCATCTAATTCTATTCTTGTAGATACTGCGCCTTCATTAATGAGTTTTTGCCTGACTTCTTTAGCTATAAGAGAATAATAATTGCTTCCTAAAACTTTTGAAGCAGGCAGGGTTTCTAATTTTCTCTCTAAGTTTTTCTCTAAGTTTTTTGTTTTTTTAAAAAGTGATTTATATTCTTCTTTAAATTTAGCGCTTATTTTTTCCTGCCAAACATTTTTGAATTTTTCAAACTTGTCTTCATCAACCACTGTTTTCGATCTGCTCATCAGGGCAGCAAAATCTTGTTTGTTATTTGAAAAAACTTTATATCCTTCTGCTAATTCTTGAGCTAAAGAATGAGCTTTTTTATTGGGATTTTCTATTTCAAAAATTTCTTTTTCAATTTCTTCTGCACGCTGAAAAATAAATGAAGAAATTCTTTTTTTGAAGTAATCCCGAAAAGTCCCTTCATTTTTTACTTCATGTTCCAGTTTTAAAAGAAAAGGTTCGGGAGAGTTTTTTAAATCTTTAGATGATAATAAGTTTTGGAACTTCCCGAATAAATTATAAACCAAAACATCTTCTGCTTCTTCATCAATAGGTTGTTCTTCTGCAATTTTACGTGTCTGTTGATAGACTGGATTTTTTTCTAAATCAAAAAATCGCCTCATCATTGAGTCAATATA
>JAUYHR010000119.1 GCA_030689875.1 Nanobdellota archaeon | reverse complement strand
GAAACTTAAATTTCCGGGCTTTACATTAATTTCAAGTTTATTTTTCATTTTTAGTATATTTTTCTAGAATTTTCTAAAAGACTTAGTTCTAGTTTTTCTACAAATTTTTTATCTTGTTCCTTAATCTCTGATGAATTATATTTAAAGATTAACTTTCCATGTCCTAAATCAAAGTGTACTCTATTCTTCTTATTATCAGAATAAAACATATAATTTTTTTCCCTGCTGCTTTCTAAAAAATAATTATTCCCAGCCAACATTTTACTAACTATTGCTAAACATCCATTTTTCGGAATAAAATTTAATATAGTATGATTATTCATTTTTCTTTCACCTCAACTTTAGTTGTTATTGCCTGTCCGGGCAGACCTTTTTCAAATATTGCCCTTACAATTCCTTTATTTCCATGAGCCGCTGAAATTTTCCCAATAATTTCTTTTCCAGCCGGAGATTTCCAAACAACTTTTTTGCCGGCGAATTTTTCAGCCTGCTCCCTGTTTTTAGAGTCTGGAATTTCAATTAAGAAGTGCCTTTCATGAATAACCCGCCTTCCGCGCCTGAATTGAATAACTTTCCCAATTGTCATAAATACTATTCAATAAAATTAGTTTATAAAGGTTTTTAGCTGAAAATCTAGTTAGATTTTTTTGCATATATATTTTAATTCTATAAAACAAATACATTAATAAAAATCAGTAAATTAATTAAAGCAAAAATAGGAAATTTTTTCATTAATTAATCTATAAAAAACACATTTGCAAAAATTAATAAATTAATTAAAGCAGAAATCAGGCAATAAAAACAATATTCCTTAATTATTTTTGCCTGAATAAATACAAGAACTAATGAAAATAATAAAGATGCTCCGCTGATAATTTGAGTCAGGAACAGCAGTTTTTCTGATGCAAAAAATAAATACAAAGCCAGAAATAAAATCAAGATATAATAAAACAATCCAAGAAAATCATTTTTTATAAAAAATATTTTATTCCATTTGCTCTCAACAACTTTCTCGCAGTTTCCGTCAATAGGACAGCTTAAAGGCTGTTTTTTAACACGTTTTTTAAGAAGATATCCTGAATCAAAAATTCCGAGGATTGCAAGAACAATTAATGAAGCAATAAATTCTGGCTGCATTTTTTATTTACCCTTTCTTTTTTTGTATGACAAAGCTGTAAGAGCAAGAGCCATGAACAAAATTGCAATATCTCTGAATAGAAGTCCTAAATTCATAATATTTCCAAATAAAATCAAAAACAAAGTTGCCGAGGATAAAATTGAAAGCGTAAATGTTTTATAATCAAACAATAATCCAATTCCTAAAAGAATCTGGTATCCTGAAAAAATCATTAAAAATATTTCTTTGGAAATTATCAATCCAATAAAATTAGGGACAAAACCAATCCAGTTTGTTGGATTTAAAAAAGAAGAAATTCCCGCATAAAAAAACGCAATTGCAAGTCCTGCTCTCAATAAAAAAGAAATTAAAATATCTTTATTTTGTTCTTTCATTTTTAGTTTTCTTTTACATTGTAGCTTTTCTTTTTTGAAAAGAAAAACCCATTTTCATATCTCTCTTTTATTAAACTTAATTTTTTTAAATAATTTGCCAAATTTTTCTGCGTGGCAATTTTCTTAACTCGGGATTTTACAAATTATTTCACTATCCAGATTTCTCCGTCGCAGTCATATTTTGAACAGCTTAAAAGCACAGGAGAATATTGCACAAAAGGTTCGCATGAAACAACATTTAATTCTCCTGTAAAACATTTTTCACTGACTTTTTGACAAAGTCTTTTTTCATCCATTAATTCATATCCTTCATAACAGATAACTTTTTCTTTTTCAGTGCACTCGCAGTTATTTTCAAGAGCTATTTCTTTTTTGCTTCCCTCTTTCACAACATTTCCCGTAAAATTCTTAACTATAAAAAAACCAGTAGTTAATAACGCTAATACTAAAATTATAATTAAAATTTTTTTCATTTTAAGAAACAATTATTTTTCCGTCTTTACTTGGCTGTAAATGGTTATGATATCCCCAGCTTCCGACTTCATTAAATACAAAGCTGTATGATTCTTCTTTGTTTAATCCTCTGCAGGCATCAAATGTGTTTTTTTCTTCAGCAGTGTTGCACATTATAGCGCTTGATCCAGGATAGTTGGTGTGTGTTGGATGATAATCTCCTGCAGGCCAACTTTTAGTAGCCAGTTTATTTATCCATTTTACTTTATCGCCCTGCTTTATTTCTAAATTTTTTGGGACAAATCCCTGAAGATTAATTTCCACAATATGTTCTGTTAGTTCAGGAGTTTCTGCAATTATATCCTCTTGAGGAGATAAATTTTCTCCAGAGGTTTCATCTTGAACATTTTTTTTAGAAAGCAAACTAACTCCCAAAATTATCAGGACAATTGCTGCGATGATTACAATGCTTACAACAACCCCGCTTCCATTATTTTTTTTATTTTCCTTTTTTACCATGTTTAATATAAAACTTTTAGATTTATAAATCTTCTCAACAAACCACAACTTTATTCTTGCTTATATATTCATAAGCGCTGTAAGCTGCAGTGCATCCGTCGGCAACTCCGGTAATTAATTGCTTGAATGGTTTGTCTGTAACATCTCCTGCTGCAAAAACTCCCTTGACATTTGTTTCAGAAGTTTTATGGTCAAGAATTATTTCTCCTTTTTCATCTGTTTTAACTCCGAGCTTTTTTGCCAAGTCAGACAATGCAATATGACCTATGGCAACAAAAACAGCGTCAACGTTTAGTTTTTTATTTCCTTTGTAGGGCTTGTCTAAAATTATTTCCTGAACAAATTTATCTCCTCTTATTTCTGTAATATTTGTGTTGTTTATTATCTCAATTTTTTTATTTCTTTTAACCCTCTCCATATTTATCGGCTCCGGATGAATCTGCTCTCCCCGATAAATTATAAAAACTTTTTTTGCAGATTCTGCTAATACAAGCGCGTCTTTTGCCGCTGAGTCGCTTCCTCCGACTAAAGAAACAATTTTATTCTTGAACAAAGGTCCGTCGCACAAAGCGCAGTAGTTCACGCCTTTATTTTCGTATTCTTTAGAACCAGGAACATCTAATTTTTTCCATTTAGTTCCCGTTGCAAAAATTATTGACAATGAATTATATTCTGATTTATTTGTTTTAACTGCAAAACAATTTTTTTCTTTTTTTATATCGCTGACTTTTTCTTCTTTTATTGTTACTAATTCATAACTTTTGGCGTGCTCCTCAATTTTTTTTGCAATTTCCTGTCCGGTTAATCTGATAAAACCAGGATAATTTTCAACAATATTTGTAGTTGTGATTACTCCGCCTACCGGCAATTCAGAGCCATGGCTTGAACCGAGAACTAAAGTTTTTAATCCAAGTCTTGCAGAATACATTGCGGCAGCCAACCCAACCCCCCCAGCTCCGACGACGATTACATCAAAATTATTTTTAGACATTTTCATTTTAACTTCAAAGCTTTTTTTAATTTTGATTCATCAAAACCAACAATTAATTGCTTGTTAATTTCAATAACGGGAACGCCGGTCTGTCCTGATTTTTCAATCATCTCTTTTGCTGCTTTTTTATTTAAACCAACATCAATATTTTTGTATTTTACTTTATTTTCTTTAAAAAATTCTTTAGTCTTTATGCACCACGGGCATGTTGATGTAGTATAAATTTTTACCGTCATCTTTTACCTCTTTAATAAAATAATTAGAATTTTTACATTTATTAAAGTTGCTATTTATTAAAATAATCAACTAAATTTATAAATAAGAATTTATTAAAAGATATATGCAAACAATTATCTGGATTATTCTTGTAATCTTTTCATTAATTCTTTTAGGAATAATCAGTTATTTTATCATTGCAAAATCTAAAGGCAGGATAGAAATAATTCTTGATAAATATCAATATTCTCCAGGAGAAACCATTAATGGAAAAGTAAAATTAATAATTAAAAAACCGCTGGTTTCAAAGGAGCTTAAAATTAGTTTAATAGGGCAGCAAAAAATTAAATCAAGAAAAATGAATATAAATCGGCAGAATTCAAGAAACGAGTTCAAAACAATAGAAGTTTTTAATTTTGCAATGCCTTTGCATAAACAAAAAGAATATACAATTGGCGGTCAAGAAATTAATTTTCAAATTAAAATTCCAAACAACATTTTAAATTCCCAAGAACCAAAAGTTTTAGGATTTTTAGGAGCTTTTGATTTTAGCGCAAGAAAATATCCAATTAAATGGTATTTATCCGCGGATTTAGAAGTTCCTGGAATTAATCCTTATTCAAAAAAGATTCAAGTGAATATTGGTTAATAAAGATTTGATAATCATTCATAACTTTCCAGCATCTCCTTTTCCAAAAAATGCAATTTGCCCGGAATAATTATTGAAAAAGGTTTTTGAATATCTTCTAATCCGCCTAATTCTTCAAAATTTTTATAAAAAATTTTTGAACGCCTTGTTCCAAGCGCCTGACAAACAACAATTTTTTTCCCTTTTAATTCAATCTTGCAATTTTCAGAAGATTTTTTCAATTGAGAAATCGCATCCTGAAAATCCAAACCAATATCGCATAATATTAAATTATGCGCGTTAATAGATATATTTTGCTGCACAATTTCCATAAAACTATCTGGCGTAAAGTTTTCTTTAGGATTCCATTTTGGCATTGATGCAATTTTTCCAAATTTATATAATTGCAGTCCGGTCTCAGCAACAGCGTCTATAATTGAAGCATTATAAATAACTTTATATTTAATTTTAAGAGCTTTTGCTTCCTGAATCAGGGAAATGTGGGTTGTAGCGGTTAATGGAGAGCCATAGATAAGCAAAGCAACTTCCATTTTTTCCGCTTCATCAACCATTTCCAGAGATTCAACTTTTTCCCTGTCAGCAGAAATAATTTTTTTCCCGATTATATCGCTCAACTCATTAATAGAATAAGGAAAATCCACAGTGTAATTTTCCAAATAAATTCTTTTGCATTTCTTGACGACATCCAATCCTTCTTTAGAAATTCCATAAGCATTGAGACCAAGCCCGATTAAATATAACATGGTATATTTTGTATAATTGGCTTTTTATACTTTTTAATTTTTCTTTCTTAACAAAATATTTTCTTATTTTTTGTTCCTTTTTAATTTATCTTTTTATATACAAAAATTATTCTTTCATTTTAATTTACTATTAAAATGCATGAAAAATTTAGTTTACTATTTTATTATCTTTATAAACATAAATTTTTCTTTTCTTTAACTCTTTAAAAAAAGGCATCGGCGGGACAGATTCTTCCGGCGCTGTGATTCCTGCTTTTTTTATTAAATTTTTATTCAACATTTGCGCCATTATAGAAATCGACATCCCCGTATTGAGATTGCTTCCGTAATTTTCCCATCCTTTCAAAGTTTTAACCAAACAATCCATTTCTATTTTTTTAGGTTTTCTGCCGGATTTTCCATAAACTTTAATCCAGATGTCTTCTGTTTCTTTGTAATCTTTTGGGCGGTTAATTTTTTTTAAAACTTCTCTGGTAAAGTCTATTGGTCTTAAATTAATCCCATGCATATTAATCAATTCTTTTGAACCAAACCCTAATTTAATGAGGATATCCAAAACTTTGAAAGAATGCTCGGGAAATCCTGCTTTATAGTGCACAAATTTTAATCCTTTATTGCCAAAATATTTTTTAAATGTAAAAACTTCAGAATGAACAATGCAATAAGTATTTTGTTTTTTAATCTCTTTAAATTTCAAAACCCCTTCAAAAGAACATGCTTTTGTTTTTTTGAATTTTCCGTTGTCTAAAATAATCGGGTCGGTTGTAAGTTCATAGACAATGCTTTCTATAGAATAAGGCAGAATAAATTTTTTAATATTTGAATCCCATGCAAATCCTACTTCAATATGTTCGACAGAATCCAGTTTGTCAACGGCATAAGAAGCCATAACATTTGATATGCCTGGAGTAGAGCCGCAGCCCAAGAGCGCGGTTAATTTTCTTTTTTTAAAATCTTTGTCAAATTTATATTGCTGTATTGTCATTTCCTGCAATCCTCCAAGGTCAAGATAGTGAAGCCCGGATATTAAACACGCTTTCATCGCATTAATATTCATTCTTAATTCGGCGCAATTCACAGCTATTTTTGCTCCAGATTTTTTTAAAATACCCGCTGTTTTTTTAACATTATTCAAATCCACATAAGTAAATTTTGCTTTTTTATATTTAAGCAGATTTTTTACTCTTGATTTATTTCTTCCGCACAGTAAAACAGAATATCCTGATTCAAGCAAATCTCTTGATGCAATATTTCCTTCTTCGCCCGTCGCGCCTAAAACAACAAAATCAAATTTCATTTTTTATTCTCATTTAATTTATCCTCTTATCATTTTTATAAATTAAAATTTTTCTTTTAGATAATTCTCTAAAAAAATCTTCTTCCGGGATTATAGATTCCGGCGGGAAAACGCCCTTATTTATTATTTTTCCATCAACAATCATTTGAGCGATAATTGACGGCGGAACTCCCGTGTCTTTATCAATTACTTCCCCGGAGATTTTTGCATCCATAATAATTTTTTTATTTTTATTTGAAACTATCACTCTTATTATTTCATACTGGTTTATTTTTTCAGGAATTGTTTTTGGCAGTCTTTTAAGAATTTCCAAAGAAACATTTTTTGTATTAAATTTATTTTCGCTTATTTCTATTTCTTCATCTGATATAAATCCATTTTCCTTAAGCATTTTTATTTTATCCACAAAATCGTCGTCAAACGCAATTTTAAAAGAAACATTTTTTGCTTTTAATGTGTAAGGCAGAGTCGCTATTTCAGAATGTATTGTATACTGGGGTTTTTGCGTTCCAACCGGCTCAGGAAATTTATATTCTTCTCTTCCTGAAATTGGCTCAACAAATTTTATTTTTCCATTAACAAAAACTGCCGGCTTCCATGAAAACTCTTCAAGAATTGTCTGCATTGAATAAGAAGCGGACAGCGGAGAAATTTGCTTGTAAGTTGAAAAATCTTTTGTTCCAATTTTTATTTCTATATCTTCTATTTTATCCAATAATCTTGACGCATATTTTGCCAAAACATTAGTTATTCCCGGAGAAGCTCCCATTCCTATAATTGCAGTTAAATTTGCTTTCTTAAATTGTTGGTTTAATTTTAATTGTTTTTTTGTATAATGATACAAACCTCCTAAGTCAATATAATTTGTTTTGGATTTCAAGCACGCTTTCATAACATCAAGATTAAATTCGTGATGAACAGCATGAATCACAACATCAATTTCGTAAAATGCTTTAACTAAAGTTTTAGGTTTTGAAATATCAGCATATCTTATTTCAGCATCGTATTTTTTCGCTAAATTTTTAACAGAATTTACCTCTCTTGCTAAATATACAACTTTTCCATTAAATGTTTCAGCTAAATCTTTAGCAATAATTTTTCCCATTGAACCTAATCCGAGAATCCCTATGGTTTTTGCTTTCATTTTAATTTCCTATTGAAATGATTACAAAAATTTCTTGTTTTTGCTTTCATTTTTTTCCATAAACAGTGTAGTGCCAAGATTTTCTTTTTTCGCCTTTTAGATCAATGTAAACGTGTTTCAGCGTCGTATATTCTTCCAAAGCATATAAAGACAAATCTTTTCCATAGCCAGTTTGTTTTCTCCCGCCATGGGGCATTTCAGAAACTAATAAACCATGTTCATTTATCCACACCTCTCCGAATTTTAATTTATTTGAAACTCTTAACGCTCTTTGTATATCTTTAGTCCAAACACTTGAAGCAAGTCCATACTTAATATCGTTTGCTAATTTTAGGACTTCTTCTTCGTCGCTGAATTTAAATAATAAAATTATTGGCCCAAAAATTTCCTGCTGGCATAAATTTGATTTATGTTCAATGCCTTCAATTAAACTAACTGGAATAAACCATCCTCCGGGATTTTTTCCGGAATAAATTATTTTTCCCTGCTTTTTTGCCTGTTCTAAAAATCTTGACACTTTTTCAAATTGTTGTTTTGAATTTAACGGCCCTAAATCTGTATTTTCATTTAAAGGGTCTCCCAATTTTATTTTTTTAATTTCTTCAGTTAATTTCTTGACAAATTTATTATAAATATTATTTTGCAGATAAATTCGCGTCGCTGCAGTGCAGTCCTGTCCTGAATTTATCAGGCTTCCTGCAACAGCTCCATTTACAGCGACGTCAATATCTGCATCATCAAATACTATAAACGGTGCTTTCCCGCCAAGCTCTAAATGCACTTTTTTTATGTTTTGCGACGCTAATTGCATTACTTGTTTTCCTGTTTCAGTATTTCCGGTTAAAGCAATCACGTCTATTCCAGGATGTCTGACCAGATCATTTCCAATTTCTTCTCCCGTTCCGGTTATTACATTTATTACTCCGTCTGGAAAACCTGCTTTTTTTGTTAATTTTGCCAACTCCAATGTTGTCAACGGCGTCGCTGAAGAAGGTTTTAAAATTATTGTATTTCCCGCAGCAACTGCAGCTAATTTCCAGCAAGCCATCATTAGAGGATAATTCCAGGGGGTAATTGATGCTACCACACCTATTGGCTCGCGTCTTAAAATAGAAGTTCCGTCCGACGAATATTCTGCGGCGGATTTTCCTTCCAAGATTCTGCAGGCGCCGGCATAAAATTTTAAATTATCTATTGAAAAAGGCAAATCTCCTTCTCTCGCCATTTTTATTGATTTGCCCTGATTTTGAGATTCTAATTTTGCAAATTTTTCTAAATTCTGTTCTAATAGTTCAGCTAACTTGTGTAATTTAGACGCCCTTTCAGCAGGCGTTGCGATGCTCCAGATTTCAAATGCTTTTCTTGCGGAATTTACTGCCTCATCAACATCTTTTTTATTGCTTCTTTGAACTTTTGCAATTACTTTCTGAGTATATGGATTAACAACATCCAGGGTTTGATTAGAACTTGATTTTATTTCTTTTCCATTCATAAAATTAAAATATTCCGTCACCATCTTTATAAAAAGTATATTTAGTCTTATTTAAGTTTTTCGTAAATCTTCATTCCTTCAACAGAATCTTCAATAAGTGTTGGAGATTCACAGACAATACTTATTTCTTTATCTTTTGGCAGATTTTTTAACAATTCTTCCCATTCTTTTTTTTCAGTTGTTCTATGATGTTTTTCGCCTTTTTCTCCATAAACAATCCCTGAAAAATGGCAGTGCCATTC
>JAUYHR010000094.1 GCA_030689875.1 Nanobdellota archaeon | reverse complement strand
TAATTATGTAAATGCCGTTGCGTTATTTAGCTTTTTGGGAATTATAAAGATTTTAATTTTATACAATTTAGATTTAGAAAATAAATTATTTTATGAATCCCTGTCAGGAGTTTTAAAAATCTCTACATCTTATTATGCTTTGTTGGTAGTTCTCGCATTATTATTTGCTTTATTTAATGCGGTTGGTTTAAAAACAATAAAATGTTCAAAATCAAAAGCAATTTTTTTAAGTTCTTATTTTTTAATAGTATTATTTTTAATTGCATCTAGAATTGCATTTGTTGCCGTTGTAATTTTAATATTAGTAATACCTATTTATGCATATATAAAATTTAAAAACATAAAAACATTAATTTATTTAATTAATGATATGAAAAATAAAAAATGGTTCGTCTATCTTCTTGAATGTCTTGATGGTTCATATTATACTGGTGTAACAAATGATGTTGATAAAAGAATGAATGCTCATGCAGAAGGAAAAGGAAGTAGGTATGTTTATGGAAAAGGTTTCAAGAGATTAATCGCTGCGATTCCATTCAAGAATAGATCTGAGGCTTGCAAAGCCGAATATAAAATAAAACAATTGCCGAGGGAAGAGAAGTTGGAATGGTTTAACAGCTAAATGTCCCAACTCCAAAGTAGGCATAGATTTATATAGTCTTAATTTTTTAATATATTATTATAACGATATTGGTGAGTCCTTGAGCACAAGCTTTTAGGGCTCGTGTTTCAAGAATATTTAATTCTTGTATAAATGTTGAGTATAAATAAAATTTAAGTTGAGAATTTCCTTAATGGAATAGATCTTCTTTAAATTTTAAAAAATAAAATTAAAAAAAATAAAATGGAAAAATTCAAACAGCTTGGATTAAGCTATGAAATATTAAATGTGCTGGAAAATGCAGGTTTTAAAGAACCTTCAGAAATTCAGGTTAAATCAATTCCGTTGGCATTAGCCGGGAAAGATATTATCGGCGGTTCTGCGACGGGAAGCGGAAAGACTTTGGTATTTGCATCCCCCATCATTGATAATTTAATTCCTAATAAAAATGTTCAGGCATTAATCTTAACACCGACTAGAGAATTAGCGGAACAAGTCGCTGATTCAATAAGAAAATTTGCAAGAAATAAAAAATTAAAAGTTTTGGCGATTTATGGCGGGATTAGCATCGAATCTCAAATTAGAAAAATTCCTTACACCGATGTGATTGTTGCAACACCAGGCAGAACTTTAGACCACCTTAAAAGAAGAACTTTAAATTTGAATCAAGTTAAATTTTTAGTTTTAGATGAAGTAGACAGAATGTTTGATATGGGTTTTTATAGAGATGTTGAAATGATTTTAAAACAATGTCCTAAGGAAAGACAAACAATGTTATTCTCGGCAACAATTTCTCCGGATATTGATTATTTATCTAAAAAATATACTCGAAATGCAATAGAAGTTTCTGTAAATTCGTATGTCGATCATTCAAAATTAAAACAAATTTATTATGATGTTGAATCGCATATGAAATTTTCTTTATTAGTTCATTTATTGAATAAAGCAAAAACAGGAAATTTTTGTATTAATTCGTCAGGAAGCCAAATTAAAGAAAAAAATAATTTAGTTATGATATTTTGTAGCACAAGAAGAAATGTTGATCTTGTTGCAGATAATTTACAAAAAGTAGGAATTAATTCCAAAGCAATACATGGAGGTTTGTCTCAAAATAAAAGGTCTAGAACTTTAGATGAATTTCATAATGAAGAAGTAAATGTTTTAGTTTGCACAGATGTGGCGGCCAGAGGTTTGGATATTAAAGGCGTGAGCGATATTTATAATTATGATCTCCCCAGCGAAGCTAAAGATTATATTCATAGAATTGGAAGAACAGCGAGGGCGGGAAGCGAAGGAAAAGCGATAAATATTTTATCAAACAGGGATTATGAAAATTTTGAAAATATAATTAGGGACAAATGTTTGAATATAACTCAAGAAGAATTGCCCGTTTTTGAGACGATTCGTTTAGAAATAGATGCTCCTAGAAATAGATTTAGGGATAATCAAAGAAGAAATGGAAATAATCAGGGAGGAAATAGAAGCAATCAAAGAAGAGAGGGAAATAATAGGGGAAGAAGTTTTGGAAGAGGAAATAATTCAAGATTTAGAAATACCCCTCGGGGCATAAATAATAATTCTGGTGGAAGAAGTCATAGCAGAGGAAATTTTGGACGAGGAAGAAGATATTAGGTAAAACATTTCTCGTAAAAACATTTTTAAACAAAATCTTCCTCTATTTATAGAGGTGAAATGGCTTATTTAGATTCTTTAGGTTTAGAAAGTATTGCGTCCCAGCTTGGAGTTCCCTTTTGGCTTTTTATAATAATTTTTGTTTGGATAATTGTTTGGAAATTATTGGCGTTATGGAAATATGCAAGAAATAATCATATTGCTTGGTTTCTTATAATTGCAGTAATAAATACTATTGGCATTTTAGAAATATTATATATTTATGTTTTTTCTAAGCTGGGAAAAGATAAAAGTGGATTGTTCAAGCGCAGTCAATCTAAAGAAAATAAGAAAAGCTCCAGAAAGAAAAAATAAATTTTTAAATTTAATGTCTTAAATTTCACTCACAATATTCTCTTGTTTCACACCAAGTTCAATTAATACTTGTTTCAATTCTCGAACCATTTTAAATGGTCCGCAAACATAAAAATTTTGATTAAAATTTTTAATATTATTTTTTAGAAAATTTTTATCAATATGCCCGTATTCATAGCCTTGTTTTTTTTCACGACTTAAAATAAAAGTTACATTATTATTAAAAAGTTTTCTCAATTCTTTTTCTAAAATAATCTGATCTTTAGTTCCATTAGAATAAATCAAAAAATTATT
>JAUYHR010000107.1 GCA_030689875.1 Nanobdellota archaeon | reverse complement strand
ACAAACTTTACAGGATGAATCAAGAAATGCTAAAAAAACATAACCCTGATACTTTTAGAGTTTTTAGAGAAAAAGCTAAGGAAAACATTTACAGTATGGAAACTTATGTTAAAGAAAAACAAAATTGCGAAGTAAATATCCTTGCTGAAGATACAAGAAATTTAACTTCAATCCCTGCAAATTCAGTTGATTTAATACTTACTTCCCCCCCTTATGGAGATAGCCGAACAACCGTAGCTTATGGGCAATTTTCTAGACTAGGTTTACAATGGTTAGGATATAGTAAAGACCAAGTTCTAAATATTGACAAAACAAGTTTAGGGGGTATCCCTACTAAAGATTTGAAAAATGGTTTAGGTTCTCCAACTTTGAAAAAGACTTTAGATAAAATTGCTAAAATTGATCCTTTTAGGGCTAAAGATGTTTTAAGTTTTTATGTTGATTTTGATAAGTGTGTTCAAGAATTACACAGAGTTACTAAAAAAGGTGCTTTTATGTGTTTTGTCGTCGGAAACAGAACAGTTAAAGGAGTTCAAATTCCAACAGATGAAATAATCTTAGAATTGTTTCAAGCCAAAAATCATTATTATCACCATAATACTTTTATTAGAAACATCCCTCATAAAAGAATGCCTAAATTAAACTCCCCTACAAATATCTCTGGCAATCATGCAGTAACAATGAATGAGGAATGGATTGTTATAATTGAGAAACAATGAAAGAAAAAAGAATTCTTCATTTAACTTTACTTAGAAAATGGTTTGATTTAATTGCTTCTGAAAAAAAGACAAAAGAATACAGAGAAGTTAAACCCTATTGGAATAAAAGATTGATTGGAAAAAAATTTGACGAAATACATTTCAAAAATGGTTATTCAAAAAACGCTCCTTTTATGCGTGTTGAATGGAAAGGCATTACAAAAGAAAATGGAGAATACGCAATTATTTTAGGGAAAGTTTTAGAAATTAAAAATGTTTAAATTTCTTCCATCTCAAAAACCTTGTTAAGATTATGCTTCAAAACTCTAAAACCTGAGCCGTGGTCGTGAGTTTTTCCTTTGAGTTTTCCACTTCTATAAACACCAATTCTTATATCATATAAAATTAAGCCATCTTCGATAAATTGAATAAATTTATCAAATGTCAATCCACTCAATAAAATTGCTTTTTTGAAATTAAAAAATTCTTTTCCTTCTTCAGTTTTTGTTTCTGTTTTGATATACGCAATATAATCAAGTTTTTTATTTATTATATTTTTTATCTCATCAAATTCATAATAAATTTCAATATCTTCTATCTTATCTGTTTCAAGATTTTTTATTAAAATATAAATTCTTTTTCTATCTTCATCAACTTTAAGTTTAAACCCAAATTTCTTAAAAAAAGTATTAAACTTCAAAGACGAAAAAGTTGTATGTAATGTTTTTAGTCCTCCAGCTTTCTTGTCTGGTTCTCCAAATTTTTCCCTCATGATTGAATTAATTCCTTTAGGATGTGTTGGCGATTTTGTAAAAAGAGTAACCATACTATTTGATAATTCTCTTGAAGATTTTAATTCTAAAATGTCTTCATAGTCAGCAAGGGCATTATTGTTTTCAACAATCCCAATTAAATCTTCAAATGTTTTTCCAATTCCAGTATTATG
>JAUYHR010000084.1 GCA_030689875.1 Nanobdellota archaeon | reverse complement strand
GTCCATTGAGCTACAGGGGCAACGGAGTTATTCTATTTGATTTCTTGAAAAATGTCAAAATATTTCTTATTTGCCGTTTCTTCAAACTTTTTTTCTCTTTCTTGCCAAATATTTAGAACGTCTTTATAAGTTTTTTCGTCAAACTTAAGCAGATTTTCCAAAGTTTTTACTTCTTCTCTATTTACTAAAATATTATATTGATAAAAAATAAAACCGCCGGAAATCAAAGAAATCAAAAATAAAATCAGAAAAGACAAAAAAGCGCGCTCAGCCATTATTCGAGGCAATTTTTCAAAAAATATTTTAATTTTATTTAGATAAAACATTCAAAGAAAGGTTAGCGTTAATATTTCCCTGCCCTTGTCTGGCAACATTAAAATTACCAATTTCAATTAAATATTGACTATTCTGCAGTCTTTCTAAAAATCTTAAAAAATTAGGGAAAGAACCGGCCACGGCTATCTGGTAGGTCCCGGAAGATAAAGAAATTTTTGCGGTTATATCAGAGTCTTTGGATGTTCTTTCCAAAAAACGGATAAAATCAACCGGCAAGTCGGCTTTGACAAAAAACGCTTCTGTTGGTTCAATATCAACGTAGCGATTTTGAAATTTTTCTAAGTTTTTGGATTTTGACTCCAAGAGTAATAATTTTTGCTTCTGTTCTGAAATATCCGAAGAACTTTTTTTAATGTCTTTTAAGAGAGGCCAAATTAAAAAAACAATAAAAACTAAACATAAAATAATGATAGCCGATAAAGATATTTTTATTTTTGCTTCAATTTTCATTTAATGAATTTTTATGTAATAAAAATGAAATTAAAGATGAAGTCGCTACTTCATCGCTTGACCTATTTTGAAGGTGAAAGAAAAATTAATATTAACCGGCTCTATCCAATTAGTCGGCGGAAAATAAACGTCGGAAAAGTTATTTTCTTTTTCTAAATTTTCTTTTAACTCAAGCAAAATTTCTCGGCTGGGCGAAAATCCGGCGATAGAAAATTGAGAATTAACAGAATTAAAACTTAAATTTGTCAAATAAACGCTCGGAGGCAGGGCATCAAAAATTTCCCCAAAAATAGCTACCACATCTTTTTGCTTATGATAAAAAGAAGCCAACTGGGAAAAAACGGCGTTGGCTCCGATAATTTTATTTTCTATTTCCTGAAAAGCAACGATTTTAAGTTCTTTTTCTTTTTGCTTAAAATTATTTTTTTTGGCCTCTGTCTCTGCTGAAATAAAAATTTTAATTGAAATTAAAATAAAAATAAAAGAAACTAAAAAGGCTGTAATTAT
>JAUYHR010000079.1 GCA_030689875.1 Nanobdellota archaeon | reverse complement strand
TCGCGCAGTTTAAAAGATTAAAAGACGCAAAAATTCCGTGTTTTATTATCGCTGGCTCGCACGATTACAGCGTTTCAGGAAAAACTTTTCTGGATGTTTTGGAAAAAGCGGGATTTTGCAAAAATGTTTTTAATGCAGAAGAGAGAGGGGATAAGATATTTCTTAATCCTCATGTTCATAAAAACTTGGCTATTTACGGCTATCCCGGCAAAAAATCAGGTCTGGAAATTCCAGAATTACGTCGGGTAAAATTAAATGACGCTCCGGGAATGTTCAAAATTTTTATGCTTCACACAACTCTTAATTGTGTCGCTGGAAATTTGCCGATAGAATCTCTTGAATCTGAAAAACTTCCTTATGCGGATTATTATGCCCTCGGCCATATTCATGTTTTATTTAATAAAAATAGAATCGTTTACCCCGGTCCGTTATTTCCAAATAATTTTAAAGAACTTGAAGACCTGAAACACGGAAGTTTTGTTCTTGTTGATACGGACTCAGCAGAGCAGGTTAAATTTATCAGGCTTCCATTAAAAGAAACAGAGTGCATTGAATTAGAATTTGACGACGGCTTGGCGGCAACAGAAAAAATTCTTGGAGAATTAGGAAAAAAAGATTTAAAAGACAAAATTATTTTATTAAGAATTAGCGGAGAATTAAAACGCGGAAAACCATCAGATATTAAATTTTTTCAGATTGAAGAATTTGCAAAAGAACGCGGGGCATACTTCTTGTTAAAAAATATTCATGACTTGAAAATAAAAGAGGTGGATATGGATTTAGAAATAAAAGAAGAAGGAGATATTGAACAGGAAACAATTAAAATTTACTCGGATAAAAATAAGTCGGATTTTAATTCTTTTGTGCCGGAATTGATGGACATTCTTTCCATGGAAAAACAGGAAGATGAAAAAGTAGAGACTTTTCAAAGCAGATTATTATCAGAATCAAAGAGGATTTTAAAATTTTAAATGATATTAAAAAAAATTTCATTAAAGAATATAAGAAGCTATGAATTTCAGGAAATAGAATTTAAAGAGGGCTCTATTTTATTATCTGGAGATATTGGTTCAGGAAAAACATCAATTCTTTTATCAATAGAGTTCGCGTTATTTGGTTTGCAGCCGGGCCAGAGAGGCTCTGCTCTTTTGCGCAATGGTGAAAAAGAAGGAGGAGTTTCAATTGAATTTGAAGTTGGCGGAAAAAATGTTTTAATTGAGCGGACTTTAAAAAAAGGAAAATCAATTTCTCAGGATTATGCGGCAATAACTATAGACGGCGAAAAACAGGAAATAGCGGTGACAGAATTAAAAAGCAAAGTTCTTGATTTATTAAATTACCCGAAAGAATTT
>JAUYHR010000075.1 GCA_030689875.1 Nanobdellota archaeon | reverse complement strand
TGCACTTTCTGATGAGACTTTTGAGAAATTAAGAGAAGCTTGCAGGAAATTTCTGAAAAATCCTTCTATAAAATCTTTTGAAGTTGAAAAAACAGATTTGGAGAAAATAAAGGAAAACGCAAAGAAAAAGAAATTTGAATTTATCTTGCTGGAAGCAAAAACAGACAAGCAAGAAGGAGATATTGCTGGAAGCAAATTATTGAAATTTTACAAATGCCTTGAGAATGAGATAATCAGATTTTTTGAAATAAAAGAAAAAGGATTTAATTACAATAACAAAAAATCTGCACGATTCTTCTTTGTTGTTAAAAACAAAGGAGAAATTGTTTTAAGTGGGCCGAAAGAAGAAGACAAAAAAAATGTTCTTGCGTTTAGGAAAAAACATAAACACGCTTTTGTAAAGAGAGGAAGATTATTTGCAAAAGAGAAAATTAGTTTCAGCATGAAAGATTTTATTGGAAAGTGGAAATTAAAAAATAAAAGACAAATAAAAGAAATGAGTATTAAGGACTTGGAGATTGTTTAATTTAATAGAAAAGTTTATATACTATAGCGAGTTATATGTTTAATATGGGAACAACAATACAAGTAAGTGGGGAACTTTTGGGAAAATTGCAAAAGATGAAAATTCACAGTAAGGAAAGCTATGAGGATATAATATGGGATTTGATAGAAGACAGGATGGAACTTTCTGAAGAAACAAAAAAGAATATTGCAAAATCTGAAAAAGACTATAAAGAAGGCAGAACAATCTCTCTTGAAGAGTTAAAAAAGAAAAGAGGTTTGTAAATGTATTCTGTTGAATTTGCAAAATCTGCTGAAAAACAATTGGATAAACTTCCAGATACATTACAAGAAAGGATTCTGCTAACCCTTGACAGAATAAAAATCCGCCCGTTTCACCATGTAAAAAGAAAACAGGGAACCCCTTATTTTATTTTAAGAGTTGGAGAATATAGAGTAATATTAGATATAAAAAATGACAAATTGATTATTTTAGTTCTTGAAATTGGGCCGAGAAAAGATATTTACAAAAGTTAAAAATTAATTTCAGATTAAATGAATTTATTGATTTGTTGCTCCAAAGTCGCAGATATTTTTAATTAGTTACTCAAAAACCAAGAATTTATCAGATTTTTACATTAACAAATTTAATTAATATACGAGTTTATGAGCAAGCAATTTAGAGAACAGAACGAAAGAGGTAATTAATTCTCTCCTTTATCTCCAAAAAGAAGATTTTTTAATCCTGGTTTAAGATAACAAAATGCAGTATAATAAAGATTTGCACTTGTAAATTTAGAACCATAGTTGATAATTTCCTCACTATTCTTTATCTCCCCAACGAATGCCAAGATAATCCCTGTAGCAATTCCTCCAATTCCCAAAGTTCTTTCAAGATTGTTCATTTTATCTATTCCTTTGATTTACCATTCTTATTGCACTTTTTTTATCTGCAATTATGCAATCCAAATATTTCTCAGAATTTCTCCTACATATTCCCAGAGCGCTTTCTGCATCTGAGAGCATTTGTGGAGGTAATCCCAAAATATAAGTTATCTTTTCAGTTGGCAATCCTGTAAAAAGTTTTTCTAAGTCCCCTGAATTAAATCTTGTTGGTTTTAAACCTGTAAAATTAATATAAACATAGCTTGTAGATATTCCATTACCGTTTAAAGATGTTAAAGTTGCGTCAACAGGATATTGAGTACTATGTTCAACATCCAAAATTGTTACTCCTTTTCCTTTTTTAATTTTTATTTCCATTTT
>JAUYHR010000064.1 GCA_030689875.1 Nanobdellota archaeon | reverse complement strand
GCGTTTTTTTCAACAAGAGCATTCTGCGAGGTTTTGTTCCTTTTCCGGCTGACCTTTTGGCTTCGGAATATAGCCCCTGGAAAAGTTATTCTTATCTCGGATATAATCCCGGAAGTTATCCTAATAAAGCCCAATATTTTGATGTTCTAAGACAGCTTTATCCATGGAAAACTTTTTCTTTAAGCCAAATAATTTCAATTCAGGTTCCTTTGTGGAATCCATATAATTTTTCGGGAGCGCCTCTTTTTGCCAATTTCCAATCAGCCGTTTTCTATCCGCTTAATTTCTTTTATCTTTTCTTAAATCAAATTACGGCCTGGAGTCTTCTTGTTTTTCTCCAACCTTTATTAGCGCTGATTTTTACATTTTTTTATGCCCGGAGAATCGGCATTAGCAGTTTGGGCAGTATTCTTTCGGGTATTGCTTTTAGCTTTTCTTCTTTTATGACTGTCTGGCTTGAATACAATACGATCGGACATGTTATTCTCTGGCTGCCCCTGGCCCTTTTGGCAATTGAAAATCTAAAGGATCAGAAAACCATTTTTTGGACTTTAGTTTTTATTTTCTCAATTCTTTCTTCTCTTTTGGCAGGACATATTCAGATATTTATATATTTATTTTTGTTTTTAATTGCTTATGTTTTCTTCAAAATCAGACAAAAAAAACAGTTTCCCTTTTTTCTTTTCTTATTTATTATTCCTTTAGGATTAGGAGCGATTCAGCTTTTGCCGGGCATGGAGCTTTTAATTAACTCGGCAAGAAGTCCGCATCCTTATGATTTTTTAGTTAATAAAATTCTTCTTCAACCATGGCAATTGATTATGCTTTTTGTCCCGGATTTTTTCGGAAATCCTGCCACCCGGAATTATTGGATTAACGATACTTATGTTGGAGATATTCTGTCGATCGGTCTTATTCCTCTATTATTTGCAGCAGTAACTATTTTTAACAAGAAAGATTTTTATATTAGATTTTTTTGGGGTGCTGTTATTGTTCTTTTAATTTTTCTAACCTTAAACCCATTAACTCTAATTTTATATAAAGTTAATATTCCTTTTATTTCTGGCAGCGCGAGCAATTTAGCAGCTTTTCTTTTCCTTTTTTCTCTAAGCATTTTAGCGGGCTTCGGTTTGGATTTTTGGCAAAAAGAAAAACAGACAACTAGAAATTATCTTCGCTTATTTCTTCCCTTTGCTCTTGTTTTTGTTATCTTGTGGAGTTTAGTTTTGTATTTACCGGGATTAAACTTTTTTGATTGGGCTTATAATTTATCTTTAATTACTAATCGTAATCTTATTTACTCAA
>JAUYHR010000054.1 GCA_030689875.1 Nanobdellota archaeon | reverse complement strand
CTAAGTTTATGGTGAATATATACAAGAATCAAAGGATCGGAGTTTTCGTTGACTTGCAAAACATGTATTACAGTGCAAAAAATTTATACCAAAAAAAAGTTAATTTTGATGCTATCTTAAAAGAAGCCATTAATGGAAGAACTTTAATCAGGGCTATTGCTTATGTTATTCATGCTGATGAGTTAAAGGAAAAAAGCTTTTTTGATGCTTTATACAAAATTGGTTTTGATGTTAAAGCTAAAGATTTGCAAATTTTTTATGGTGGAATGAAAAAAGGCGATTGGGATGTAGGTATAGCTATAGATTGTGTACAAATGGCTGAAAAGTTGGATGTAGTTGTTTTAGTTTCCGGAGATGGAGATTACAAACCTCTAGTTGAATATTTAAAGAATGCAAAAGGATGCAGAGTAGAATGTGTTGCTTTTGGAAAAAGTGCTTCAAGATTGTTAAAAGATACTGTGGATGAATTTATTGATTTAGAAAAAAATCCTAAAAAGTATTTATTAAATTAGTAGTGGTATAAATGTTAAAAAAAATAAGTACTTATGCATTTGGAGGGATTTTGGGATTTTTCGTTCAAATTATCTTAGTTACATTCTTAAAAGAATTTTTTAATTTGTGGTTTTTACTTGCTTATGCAATCGCATTGGGGGGCTCCATTGTATTTGCATTTTATTTCCATAAAAAATTAACATTTAGTAAAAAAACTATTAGAAAGAGATCATTTCATAAGTTTACGGGATATTTCTTGGCTGCAAATGGATGCACTTATTTGTTAGTTGGGTTTTTTGTTGAATTCATGAAGTTTCCATACTTAGCTGTTATTGCTACTGTGCCTGTTGTAGTTGGAATATTGAATTTTGCAGTTGCAGATGCATGGATTTTTTAATTGAAGGGCTTACTTTTTTTCCAGAATTCATCAAAATATGCTTTAAATGTTTCTGCTATTTCTTTGTTTTGAATTTCTATTGCCATTTCTGGAGAAGTTTGCAAAACTATTACTGATGTATTTTTATATGTCATAAACCATGCAGGTGTTTTAATATTTGTAGGCATGTATCTCGATTCACAACCCTTGAAAGAGTTTCTGTTTTTTAATACTTCTTCAGAAGTTCCCTTATTGAATAACATGAAAGATTTTACGCCTTCTTTAATTCTTTGCCTATGATGATTTTTCCAATAAGCATGGTATTTTTCTTCTTGTTTTGGAAACATTCCAAAAGAATACAATGCATCGTCTTTTTTTAAATAAATCTTATAATTTTCAAATGCTGTTTGTATCCCTTTAAAGCCTTCATATATCTGGACTGAAATCCTTTCAGAAAATTCTTTTAATGTTAATAATTTTGGGATTAAATTCTCTATTTCTTTTTTGTTTTTTTGAAGCTTTTCTTCTCTTTTATCTATATAATCTAGGATTTTTTTTGGATTGGATGCTGAAAAATATTTTGTTTTATCTTTTATTATGTAACTTACTAACCCTTTTTCTATTAATTTTTCTAAAATTTGATAAATTA
>JAUYHR010000047.1 GCA_030689875.1 Nanobdellota archaeon | reverse complement strand
ATGATGAAAAAAATGCGGTGCAAAGACGGGCATATAATCATTTAACGACTGCTCAGACTTATTTGGAAGATGTAGAAGAGCATTTAAGCAGTTTATTCAGCAAAGCATACAAATACGGCTCTCCGGAACAAAAAAAGGAGCTAACTAAAATTAGAAATGAATATAGTGAACAATTAAATAAATCAAGAGGAGATATAATGGCGCAATCACAGGCAGTGCAAAATTTAATGCATGATTTAAAGACTCCCGAACTTGCGCCGAGCGTGTATGTTCCCGTCACAGAATTTGCAATGAAAAAATCCGCAGAAACTTTTGGAAATATTGCATTTAATTCTTTTAAAAAATTCGGAGAAAAAGCTCCTGTAATCTCCATTGAAAATCTTTATCCCGGATATGCGTTTTCAACAGGAAAAGAAATGAATGAGCTAATTCTCGCATCAAAAAAACAATTTGTTGAAAACGCTCTTAAAGACGGACGCTCTAAATCAGAAGCAGAAAAATACGCGGACAAATTAATCGGGCTGACTTTTGACGTTGGGCATTTGAACATTCACAGAAAACACGGATTTAGCGAGGAGGATTTAAGAAAAGAATTTGAAGCAATGTCAAAACACGTCAAGCATGTTCATCTAACAGATAATTTTGGCTCTTATGATTCTCATCTGCCTCCTGGGATGGGAAATGTTCCGTTTAAGCAGTATTTTGAAGAGCTGAAAAAAAAGGGATACACCGGCGAAACAATAGTTGAAGCCGGGGGTTTTGCAAAATCATTTGAGAGGTCGCCGTATCCAATTACGCTGGAAGCTTTTGGCGCTTCTCCTTATTATGGGGGCGCAGGTTCTTATTCTTCAGGTTATGGAGAAATACTTCCCGGAATACATTATGAAACATTTGGCGCGGGTTTTTCAAATTTGCCTCAGGAATTTGGAGGAGTAAGAGGCAGAGGCGGAGAAGGAAGCAGAATGGGCGGAAGAGGAATGGAGTGATTAAGTTTATTAAATAAAGAAATTATAAATAAATATACCAAAAAATAAATCCAGAAATGTTCAGACAGCTATTAAGGAATTAATTAATTCTTCTGTTTCTGAAGGCGTTGAAGCAATTATAAAAGATCATCCAAGATTTAAAAATTATGAAGATTTTATTTTAAAGCATATAGATAAGAAAAAATTAAATCACAAAGTAAGTGAGTTGTATAATGGCGCAATTTCGCAAAGACTTTCTTCTGACAAAGTAATGGAGTATATGCATAATGGACTTTTAAATTATATTGCAACAGGAGTTGCTTTTGATGACGCTGGTAAAGAAGTTATTTTAAAAAAGAGTCTTGAAGAAAAAGCCGGAAGCGGATTTTTTAAAGGATTTTTTGCAAGAAGAAAATTAGAAGGCGAGAAATATTTAGACAATACTATGGAAGCATTTCAAGATTTATACGCATTAATGTCGCAAGGAAATCATGCAGAGAGAATGCCCGAACTTGCAAAACCTTTAACAACAATTTATAATCTTGGTTTTTTAGATCCTGCGTTGGATATTTTACAGCATTATGGATTGATAGATAAATCTAAATATAATTCTATAAAAAAATCTGTTTTTGAAGGAGCAGATGAAGCAAGAAAAGAAGTTGTTAAAGGAATAGAAAAATATGCGAGTTATCAACCAGCAATGGAAAATCAGAATAATTATCAAAAAGTAGCCGCAATTTTTTTAGGAATGGTTGGTTTAGTAATTTCACTTGCTTCTAAAAATATTCTTGGGGCAACAATAGGGAGCATAGGCAATAATTTTTCTAATTTTGTCGGCGCAGGTTTAGTTTTAATTTCTATGCTTTGGTTCTTAAAAGTTTCTAAGATAAGAAAAAAGAGATGATTTAAAAGGGGTTTTATAATAGTACACGGGGATTAAGTAAATTTAAAAACTAAAATATATATTAAAGTATATAATAAAAGATGGTGAATAAAAAAAAGCCCGCAAAAAATATTCCGACACTGAAATTAAAAAGCGAGCATGATATTGCAATGGATTTTGCAACGAAAGTTTATAAAAAATTTGAAAAAGCA
The DNA here is from genome assembly GCA_030689875.1 of Nanobdellota archaeon. Lineage (GTDB taxonomy): Archaea > Nanobdellota > Nanobdellia > Pacearchaeales > GW2011-AR1 > JWKY01. The sequence goes on along the minus strand of JAUYHR010000047.1, from coordinate 29,117 downwards.
ATAAAATCAATTATTCTTTTTGGCTCAACAGCTAAAAAAACGCAGACGGCTGGTTCAGATATTGATATCATAATTGTAATTGACGACGCATCTATAAAATGGGATCAGGAATTAACTGCATGGTATCGGCAGGAGCTTGGCGCGATTTTAGGGGCAAATCCTTATCAGGCGAGTCTTCATATTAATACAGTAAAATTAACAACTTGGTGGGAGGATTTAATGAGGGGTGATCCAATTATTTTAAATATTTTAAGAAATGGAGAGGCGATGATTGATATGGCTGGATTTTTTAATCCCTTAAAATTTTTATTAATTCAAGGAAAAATAAAATCAACGCCCGAAGCGAGTTATAACGCTCTTCAAAGAGCGCCAATGCATCTTGCGCGAAGCAAAGCAGCGGAATTAAATTCTATTGAAGGATTGTATTGGTGCATGGTTGATTCTGCTCATGCGGCTTTGATTGCGGCAAATATTTCTCCGCCGTCGCCAGAACATATCCCGGAAGAACTTGCAAAAAATTTTGTCAATAACAAAAAATTAAAAATAGAATATGTTCAGTGGTATCGGGAAATGCTCGCGCTTCACAAAGAAATTTCTCATGGAAAAATAACTGATTTAAAAGGCGCCGATATTGATTTGTGGCAGAAAAGAGCAGAAGAATTTTTAGATACAATGGCGAAGCTGATTAAGGATGTTGTGAAGTGAATAGCTAAAATTAGATAATTTTTTAATTTTTAATCGTTATTTTTGTTTATACTAATTCTTTTAAATGATTACTCTATAAACTTTTATGAAAAAAAATCTTGCTAATGCAGTTAAATTGCCGAGTTCCATCAAAGTTTTTGGTCATGACGATGATTCTTTTGAGGAAAGTGTTTTATTTTCTTTATTAGAAGAATCTTGTAAAAGGAAATTGTCTAATAAAACTAAAATTATTATAACTGATGAATATATTCCAGATAATATCTCTATTCCCGAAACTGCTGATTTAAGAAATTATATTAAGCTTAAAAAATCTACAATAACCTTTGCTGGACTTAAAGAGATTTATAAAAGATATTGGAAGGTGGATTATTCTTCTGAAGTAGAAGACAGAAGCAAAAGCAGTCATCTTGAAGATTTAAAGAAAGAAGGTGAAAAAATATGGGCTTGGTTGCCATATCAAGTACATTTAAGAGAAAATTCTAAGGAGAAATAGCCAAAGAAAAAGGTTTTTAATATTCTTTCTGAATTTAAAATCAGCCAAAACATTTATAAAGTATACAAATGTATACAAATATATACTAAACGCATCGCCATCGCACTTTATTGCACGGGCACAGCACATAGTAAAAAATGGAAACAACAGTTCGTTTGAATATCCAAACAAAAGGAGAATTGGACAAATTCAAGCAATACAAAAACGAAAGTTATGATGAATTAGTTAGAAAACTAATTTGTATAGCTAAGTTATGCGAAAATGAACCAAAATTATCACAAAAAACAATTAAGGAAATTAAAGAAGCAAGAGAAAGAATTAAGAAAGGAGAGTTCTATACAGAAGCAGAAGCAAATAAAATCCTCGGTTTGTAAAATGTATAAATTAGTTTTTGAAAAGAGAGCGCTTCATGATTTAAATAAACTTGAAAAAGAAATTAAAGAAAGAATCTGGAATAAACTTCAAGATTGTAAAGAAAACCCATTTAGATTTTTTGAGAAATTAGTTGGAACACAAGGATTTAAATTAAGAATAGGAGATTGGAGAGTTGTCGCAGATATTATAAGAGAAAAAGAAGCAATTATTATTTTGAAAGTTGGACACAGAAAAAATATTTACGAAAACTAATTTCCAGCTAAAATTTCTCACCCAAAACATTTATAAAGTGTATATTTCTGGTGTATACAATTAGTGTATATACAAAATGACGAACGACATATTTGACCAAAAAATTTTGTGCGGGAAATGCAATTCTAAAATGGAAAAGTCAGAGATTTCTAAAAATGGATTTATATTCAGAGCAGTTGTATGTTCAAATGGAAAATGCAATGAAAAAATAATTCATCCGACTGATGAAGCAGAGTACAATAAATTTATAAATTTACGAAATAAAGAATTTAAAGTTAAAATGAGACTTGTCGGAAATAGCTATGCTGTTTCTATTCCAATGGAGATAGTCAATTTTATGAATGAACAGCAAAAAAAAATGAATGAAATGGTTAAATTGTCTTTTGAAAATATGGGGAGATTAAGTTTGAATTTCAATACTCCAAATTTAGAGGGAAATCCCAACGCTAGAGTTATTAAATCCCGGGAAATCAAAATTTTAAAAAACGGGAAATTTGTCCACGCAAAACAATTTTCAGATTCGGCGCATCCTGAGAGGAATAGAAATCAAATAATTAAAAAAAATATAAATGCAATAATCAAAAAAAATATTGAGGACGACAGATAAAATGACGGACAAACAAATTCAATTAAATGTTGTTGAGGCAATGCAGGACGATGTTTACAAGGGCATTGCGAGAATAGACAGCGCTACAATGAAAGAGCTGGGAATTAATAGAGGAGATGTGATAATAGTTAAAGGAAATAGAGAGACTGTTGCTATTGCTGACAGAGCGTATCCGTCAGATGTCGGTGAAAAAATTATTCGCATAGACGGAATTTTAAGAAGAAATGCAAGAACCAGCCTCGGAGAAATTGTTAAAATTTCCAAAGCAAATGTTAAGGAAGCAAAAAAAATTATAATTGCTCCCGCTCAAAAAGGAATCATGGTTCAGGCGGATTCAAATAGTTTAAGAAAAATGCTTTTAGGCAGAACAATGCTTAAAGGAGATTTAGTTATCCTCGGAGCAGTTCAGAGAAGAAGAGATTTATTGTCTGATGATTTTGGGGACGATTTTGGGGGCATGCTCGGAGATATGCTCGGAAATATGGGCATGGGAACTCTCGGAAGAACTCAAATTAAATTTATTGTTGTAAATGCTTCTCCTGCTCAGCAAGTAGTTGTCACAGAAAATACCGAGATTACTTTAAATCCTAAAGCAATGGAAATTTCTGAAGATGATACACCTGGAATTAATTATGAAGATATTGGCGGATTGTCTGATGAAATTAAAAAAATAAGAGAAATGGTTGAAATTCCTTTAAAACATCCTGAGATTTTTGAAAAATTAGGAATAGAACCTCCAAAAGGAGTCTTGCTTCACGGACCTCCTGGAACAGGCAAAACCCTTCTCGCCAAGGCTGTTGCATCTGAAACCGAAGCAAATTTCATTCTTCTTAATGGGTCTGAAGTAATGTCAAAGTTTTATGGCGAGTCAGAAAAAAAAATCAGAGACATTTTTGAAAATGCAGAAAAAAATGCGCCGTCAATTATTTTTATTGACGAATTTGATGCGATTGCCCCTAAGAGAGAGGATGTCAGCGGAGAGGTAGAACGAAGAGTTGTGAGCCAGTTATTAACGATGATGGACGGATTAAAATCCCGAGGAAAAGTTGTGGTTATTGGCGCGACTAACAGACCAAATTCAATCGATTCTGCTTTAAGGAGACCCGGAAGATTTGACAGAGAAATTGAAATTAATGTTCCAAGCAAAGATGGGAGATTAAGTATTTTAAAAATTCATACAAGAGGAATGCCGTTGACAAAAGATGTCAATTTAGAAAATCTCGCTGCAGTAACGCATGGTTTTGTCGGCGCTGATTTAGAATCTTTGGCTAAAGAAGCAGCAATGGTGGTCTTAAGAGGATTGCTTCCTCAAATGAGATTAGATGAAGAAGAAAAAATTCCTCAGAATTTGCTTGACAAATTAAAAATTCATTATTCTGATTTTTTAGAGGCTTTGAAAGTTGTGCGTCCGTCGGCAATGAGAGAAGTTCTTGTTGAAACTCCGAATATCAACTGGAATGACGTCGGTGGTTTAGACGAGGTTAAACGGGAGTTAAGAGAAGCAGTTGAGTGGCCAATTAAATATCCCGCTAATTTTAAGAGAATGGGAATTCGGCCATCTAAAGGAATTTTGCTTTATGGTCCTCCCGGAACAGGAAAAACTTTATTAGCTAAAGCTGTTGCAAAAGAATCAGAAGCAAATTTTATCCAAGTTAAAGGACCGTCGCTGTTGAGTATGTGGGTCGGCAAATCAGAAGAAGGAATGAGAAAAATTTTTGAACGCGCGAGACAAGTTGCCCCATGCATTATTTTCTTTGACGAGATTGACTCGCTTGCAGGAAAAAGAGGAATGGATCAGGGTTCAAAAGTTACTGAAAGAGTTTTGAATCAAATGCTCGCGGAAATGGACGGCATTGAAGACGTGAATGATATTTTAGTTGTCGGCGCAACCAATAGACCAGACATGCTTGACCCTGCGATTTTGCGTCCTGGAAGATTTGACAAAATTTTATTAGTTAATGCCCCAAGTGAAGAAGGAAGATTAAAGATTCTTCAAATACATACTAAGAATATGCCCATAGGAGATTCAAAGAAATTATATGACGAAAATGAAAAAAAAGAATTCCTAAATGATATTGCAAAAAAAGCAGAAGGATATACTGGGGCTGATTTAGAAGCGCTTGCAAGAGAAGCTGCTTTGCTTTCTTTAAGAGAAAATATTGACGCTGAAAAAGTTTACAAAAGACATTTTGAAGAAGCTTTGAATAAAGTCAAGCCAAGCGTGACTACAAACACAATTAAAGTTTATAAAAAAGTTGAAGAGCAGTTTTTGAAATCTGCGAAATCAGCGACGCCAATGGAAGGAAGTTATTTGGGGTAAGAGATTCAATTACAATCATCTTTAAAAATTAAATAATTTTTCTTTTTTTATGGAACTCTTAGAAATGCGTTTAACTGAATTTGAAAAAATTAAGAAAACAAGAGGATTATCTTCAGAACAAAGGGATCAATTTAATAAAACAGCGGATTTTGTTTGCAGGAATTTAGCCGATTATTTTGAATTAGAGCCGGAGGATTTAAAGAAAAAAACTAAAAAAAGGGAGATACTTTTTCCGCGCCAAATAGCTCATTATCAACTTGCAGAAGAAAATAAAAAAATTTTTAAAAAAGAATATTGGTCTTTGATAGCGAGATTATTTGGTATGAAAGTTTCAACTGTAATACATAGTTATTCTATGATAGACGGCTGGAAAAATTTGCCGACTCCTGAAGGCCGGGAAATTCGGGAAGTGCTTGGTTTATTTAAAAATCACTGGATATCTTACAGGAAATAAAATAATTTCATAATTTAGTCTTTTGTCGTAACCACAACTTTTCCTTCATCAATTAAAATTGTATGTTCTGTCTAAGTGAAAATTTATAAATAAATTTTCTCATACTCCTATGAATGAATGTCGCCCTTCGGGAACAAACATACTTTATTTTGTTGTAACTTCAACTCCTTTTTCTGTTATTAAAATTGTATGTTCTGTTTGGGCAACTTTTGAATTTGAAGATTCAACTAATTGCGGAAATTGATGCAAACTTCCATTTTCTTCAAGTTGTTTTAATGCAAACATAGTTTTCATTCCAAATTTTTTTACAAGCCAGCGAGAGCAAAAAGGAAGAGTTTGATATTCCTCACCAATATATTCTAAAACTTCTCTTGCGATTGGCGTTCTCGGAGTTTTTGGATTTGTCAGCATATAAATCCCGGAAGGTTTTCCGTCTCTGATTTTTCCATTGCCGTCAGTTACAAATGGTTCAATAGCATAAAGCCCAGGCGAAATTATTTCTGTGGATTTGTTATCTATATTTGGAATTGTTAATCCCGCATGGAGATTGTATTGCTCAATTTGATGTCCTGAAAGGTTTATTATCGGCAAGAATCCTTTGGATTCAATTGTTTCCTGAATTTTTTCCCCCATTTCTCCTGTTGTCAGGATTTCTTTTTTCCCAATTTTTTTAGAAACAAGTTCTATTGCATTTTCTAAAGCATCTTTGCTTGCCTGAATTAATTTTTTATTTTCTCCCAAGTTTTCTAAATCAAAAGATATTGCAGTATCTGCTATCCAGCCGTCAATATGAACTCCTAAATCCACTTTTAATAATCCGTGAGCAATTGAAGAATCGTTTGCGCTCGGAGTGTAATGAGCGGCAATTTCATTTATTGAAGTGTTTACAGGAAAGGCGGGCTTTCCTCCAAGCTCAATTATTTTGTTTTCAATTTTTTCTGCTATTTCCAAAAGAGGCATCCCTTTTTTTATAATTGTTTTTGCATATTCTTTAACTTCACCCGCTATTTTTCCTGCCTTGAGAATTTTTTGTTTGTCTGTTTGATTTGATTTTGAATTTTCTTTTTCCATTTTAGAAGTTTTTGTTTTTTGAGTAGAGATTGGATTTTGAACAGATTTTTTTATTGAACTTCCTTCTGAATTTCTGCCTGTTGCACCCCCGTATTGTTTTTCTGTCATGAATAATTGCAAGAAAGAAGATTTATATAATTTTTGTTAATCCCATTTCAACTCCCACACATACCCTTCTTAATTTTGTTTTTTGCAAAATAATAATCCTTTTTAAAAGCCAAGCCAAGTCTGGCGTCAGAACAATACTCAAAAATTTTTTTATATTTTACAAAGCTATTTAATTTATTATATCTTTTATAATCTCTTAATAGATTTTCCTTTATCGCTCTATCATCAAAAATATTGTCCACACTTACTTTTGAAATTTTAATTGCTTTAATAAATTCAATTTCATTTTCTAATTTAATTTTTTTTTCTTCATGCCCTTTATGCCCCTCCTTGGGGTATTCCTTAGGGTACAAATTTTTTATTATTGTCATTTTCAATTTCTCTCCATATATTTTTTTATTTTATTCAAAGCAGAATAATAATCATTTGCAAGAGCGCTTCCAACCTGGTAATCCGAACAATCTGTCCAAGAAAGGAATCTTCCATTTTTGCCTTTTAATCCGGAATAATCCTTATTTTTTATGAGTATTTTTTGTTTGACTTCTCTGTCAGAAAAATAATCCTCAATATTCGTCCCAGAATTTTTAATTGCTTTGATAAATTTAATATCTTTTTCTAAATCAATTCTTTTTTCCAAATTTCCTTGCTGTTGTTTTGATTCTCTCAAAAGCCTTTCAGCAAGAACATGACCATAATCAAGATTTCCATTACCAGTTAATTCAATATCTGAATTGTAATTTTGAGTTTGTTTTTTTAAGTTATTGCGCATGTTAAAAACAGGAAATAGAGATATTTAAATCTTTCCATATTGATGTTCTTTTAAAGTAGTTACGCAATGGGAAGATTTATAAATATCAAAGGTGTAATTAAGTTATGAAAAAAACATTAAAAAATATTTTAAAATTTGCAATGATTCCCGCATTAGTTTATACATTAGGAAGCTGTGAAAAACAAAAAACTTTGAAAATCAATAACAGCACTTATGATATACATGCTCAGGAAATAATTCAAACAAAAAGTTCTTTTTTAGAAGATGATACAATAAAAATAGGTGTTGTGAGCGATATTGAGGGGGCTATTCAAAATGCGCAAGTTTCTGCAAAAAAACTGCAAAAAGAAAAGGTTGATGTATTAATAATCTCCGGAGATTGTTATGAAAATGAATCAATAAGAAGAAATCCTTTGTATCCCAATTCAACTAATAATCTTGAGGAAATGATTGCAGGGATTAAGCCTTATGCTGAAATTGGAGCGCTTGTTTTAATAATTCCCGGAAATCATGAAAAAAAAGACATATACAAAAAAGCAATTAACAAACTTAAAGAAGATTATCCAAATGTTTTTGATATCAAAAATAAATCTGTTGATTTAAAAGATTTTAATATTGTAGGGATGGGAGGATATCATGATTCAAGATTTATGGATTCTGAAGGATTCTTATTAGAAAAAGGAGATTATGAAAAAGCTCTAAATTCTTTACAAAAATTCCAGAACCAAAATGAGCCAACAATCTTTGTAACACACAGCCCTCCAAAATCTAACTCAAAAATTGATTATGTTCATGGGGCAGGCAATGTAGGAGATTCGGAAATAGAAAAAATAATGAATAACAAAAGTTTAGACAAAATAGTAAATGTTCACGGTCACATTCATGAAGGCGGAAGAAATGTTGCAAAATATAAATCGGGCGTAGCACTCAATGTGGCTTCGATAACAAGCTATATGAATCAAAAAGGGGTAAACACTCCGTTACTAATAATTAAAGATAATGATATTCAATATAAGGAATTATAAATTTTTAAAATAAAATGAAAAAATCACTATTAACTTTATTAACTGCAGTGGCTTTACTCACGGGAAAAATAAAAGATTCCTACAGCCAAAATAAAATATTAATTTATGGAGATTCAAATCATCAGTCTGAAAAACAGGAAAATTTTATGATAAATTCAATAGATTCTTTAAAAAAACAAGGATATAATTATTTTGCAACTGAACTTCCAAAAAAGTACGATAAATCCATTCAAAAATATTTTTATACTAATAAAGAAGAAAAAGATTCCATAATAAATCTTTTTTTAAAATGGCGTCCTTCTAATATAGAATTAAATATGTGTTATGAATTTTACAAAAAAGGATTCAAAGTAGTTCCGATAGATACAATTTATGAAGAGTTGGAGGGATATTCACTAAATGAAGAAGGGGAGATAGTTGCAGAAATGAATAATAGAGACCCATATATGGCAAAGAACATAGAAAAAATATTGGAGGAAAATCCTTTCGCTAAAATGATCGTTTATGTCGGGGCTCTTCATGCAGCAGAAAATTCTATTATAGATTCATTTTATAAAAAAGCTAGAATAATTTTAAAAAATTCAACTATGGCCGAAATTTTAAAAAAAGGGGGGCATAATATAGAAACAATTTATTTAGAAGGTGAAATCTATCCTCTTATGGAAACGGTTCTTGAATCAAATGACTTTTTTGACAAAATAATTTATTTAGAATAATTTACTAACAAAAAACAATAAAAACCTATTTCACTTATATAAATTATGAAACTAAATTTCATTCCAATAGATTATTCTTATTTTGATTTTGAAGGAAGGAACTATGCAAAGATTATCGGACGCGACGAAAATGGAAAACGCGTCTGCATAATTGACTCCTGTCCCGTCTATCTCTGGGCAGTATTAAAAGATGAATTAAGCCGGTCAAAAATTAATTCCTTAATCAAAGAAATAGAAAAAATAAGTTTAGATACCAAAGGCAGAAAAACTGAAGTTGAAAAAGTTGAACTTCGCGAAAAAAATTTTCTCGGAAAAAAAGTTAAGGCGCTAAAAGTTTTTGCAACAAATTACAAAGACTTGCATGACATTGCAGATAAACTTGGAATGCCGGAAATAGAAAAAAGAAGAGGTTATGATTTAGGATTTATAACTCACTATATTATTGAAAAAAAACTAAAGCCACTTTCTTGGTATGAAATAGACGGAGAATTGCTTAATAATTCACAAGAATTTGGAGGAATGGATTCTGTTTTAGAAGTTGATTTTTGTGTAAAAGTAGAAAAAATAAGAGAAACAGAAACTAAAAAATTCAAACCAAAGGTTTTAGCGTATGATATTGAAACAGATGCTTTTAAAATTGGCGAAGGAGAAATCTTGATGATTTCTTTAGTATCAGATAATTTCAAAAAAGTGCTGACCTATAAATCGCCAAAAGAAATTGAAACAGATTTGGAATATGTTGAATATGTCAAGGATGAAGCTGAACTCTTGGAAAAATTTGTAGAATATGTCAAGAAAATCTCTCCTGATTTTTTAGTGGGCTATTTTTCCGATGGATTTGATTTGCCTTACCTAAAGGCGCGAGCAGAAAAATTTAATGTAAAATTATCTTTGGGGTTGGACGGCTCACAGCCAAAATTCAGCAACGGATTAAACATCATCGCTAAAATCAATGGGATTGTTCATATTGATATTTTAAAATTCATAAGAAGCGTTTATTCTCAATATATGCAGTCTGAAACTCTATCATTAAACGAAGTTGCAAAAGAATTTCTTGGAGATTCAAAAAAAGAATTTAAGCACAAGCATTCTTCAAAAATAGCTCAGGATGAATGGGAAAAATATTACGAATATAATCTGCATGATTCTATTTTAACTTACGGATTATTTGAAAAATTCTGGCCTGACTTGTCTGAATTTACAAAAATTATTCAGGAGCCGATATTTAATGTATCGCGAAACGGCATGTCTGCAAATGTTGAAGATTATATAATTCATCATCTTGAAAAATTCAATGAAATTCCTGAAAAGAGACCGATGTATAATGAAATTTCAGAAAGAAAATCAAGAGAAAAATATGAGGGGGCTTTTGTTTTCCAGCCGACTCCGGGGCTGTATGAAAATTTGGCAATTTTTGATTTCACGAGCATGCACGCAAGCATTATTGTAAATTATAATTTATCAAAATCAACTCTGCTGGAAAAAAATGAAAAAAATTGCTATGAATCGCCAGAATTAGAACTTAATGGAAAAAAAACAAAATTTTATTTTTCAAAAAAATCCGGATTTTTTCCTGAACTGCTTAAAGAAATAGTTGAATTAAGAAAAAAATATAAAAGAGAGCTAAAAGCAAACGAACAAAAAACAGGAAATTTTTTGACAAATTTGACAGGAAATCAAATTAAAGAACTAAAAACCGACGCTGTAAATCCGATATTAAATAAAGGGGAACAAAAAACAGGAAATTTTTTGACAAATTTGGCCGGAAACCAAATTAAAGCAAGAAGCAATGCTTTCAAATTGCTGGCAAATGCTTATTACGGATATTTGGGATTTTTTGGAGCAAGGTATTACTGCGTTGAGGCGGCTGCGTCAACTCTTGCTTTTGTAAGAAAATACAACAAAGAAACAATAGAAAATGTAGCTAAAGAAGGCTGTAAAGTTATTTTCGGGGACACTGACTCAGTCGGATTTTTATTAAATAAAAAAAGCAAAGAAGAAACTCTAAAATTTTTAAAAAAACTTAATGAAAAACTTCCTGGAATTATGGAGCTGGAATTAGAAGATTTTTATAAAAGAGGAATTTGGGTTTCAAAACGAACAGGCGAGGCTGGGGCAAAGAAAAAATATGCTTTAATTGACGAGCAGGGAAGATTAAAAATAAGAGGATTTGAAACAGTCAGAAGAGATTGGTGCGCTCTGGCGCGCGAGCTCCAGAACAATATCATAAAACAAATTTTAAAAGACGGAAATGAAAAAAAAGCATTAGAATCCTTAAAAGAAATAATTAAAAAACTAAAGCAAAGAGAAATTAATATTGATAAATTAATAATAAGAACGCAATTAAAAAAACCAATTTCTGAATACAAAAATATTTCTCCGCATGTGATTGCAGCAAAAAAAATGATGGAACAAGAAATTCCAATTAGTCAAGGAAATTTAGTTGAATATTATATTGCAGAAACAAAAGATAAAAAGAAATTAGTTAGAGATAAAGTAAAACTTCCAAATGAAAAAGGAGAATATAATATGGAATATTATTTAGCTCATCAAATTCTCCCGGCAGTTGAAAATATTTTTCAGGTTTTTAATGTGAATATAAAAGAAATTGTAGATGGTAAGAAACAAATGACGCTTGGGGAGTTTTAGTTAACAATTTTATTCAAATTTTTATAGTATTCAACTAAAGAGTTTGCTACAGGTAATAAATCTTCTAAAGGCATTATTTGAGGAATTAAAAAACTCAAAGGAATTTCAAAATCCCGATATTTTTTAGTCAAAATAATCTCTTCTTCAAATTTTTTCAAATTAGAAAAATAATCCTTAAAAAAAGCAGCACAGGGTCCTTCAAAATTTTTTTCATAATCTTGACTTCCCCTTGAAATATCTCTCTTAATTTCATTATGAATTTCATTACTTGCATAAAAAGCTGCACTTAATTCGCGAAAGGCAATATCGTTCAGATCTCCAGAAATAATAAAATCAATTATATGCTTTTCTTCATGGCGTTTTATTTTATTTTGAATATCAATTAATTTTTTTTCTTCACTTTCTTTATATTTACATTTAAAAAAATCTTTAGAGGGACATTGATAAGCTAATTTGCCTAAGGCTATTTCATCTGAATTGAATTCTACTATATATTCTATATTTAAATCAGAATAATTTTCAATTAAAGGGTCCTTATAAGCATGATTTATATTATTCTCTACAAAACCTAGTAGGGTCTTATATCTCCATTTTTCTCTTTCAAAACCTATTAAAATATTTCTAGAAAAAGCTTTTAAGCCTTGAGGGTTACTTTTTCTTCCATACATTGTCCGATATAATTTATTTGGCTCTTTAAACTCATTTCCTTCAATACCAAAAAGACCTTCAAGATGATTAACCAATTTTTTTGCTTTCAAAGTTCTTCCAACAGTTTTTTCAAATTTTTCTCTTTGTAAATCCTTTAATCCATATTTTGAGATAATTTTTATAGATTCTTCCTTTAAATCTACAAAAGAAGACCCTAAAGCAACGTTAAAAAATTCTTCATAAGATCTAAGTCCGCAATAAATTTGAGGAATATCTCCATATTTTTCAGTTAATTTTTTTTCCATTTTTATTATAAATTAGTTATGCTTTTAAACGTTGTCATTTTATAATTATTAAAAAATCATTTCAAAAACAACAATCCAACCATAACTAAAATTCCAAGTACAAATATAATCAACTGCAAAATAGATTTTTTAAGTTGAAAGTTTTTATGCAATTCAGGAATTAAATCACTTCCAGCGATATAAATAAATCCACCGGCTGCAATCGGCACTAAAATAAATTCAATCCCGCTAATAAATCCAGATAATAATAATCCAATAACTGCTCCTAAAACAGCAGTTAAAGCTGTTGCAAAATTAATTAATAATGCTTTTCTTTTTGAAAATCCGCCGTAAATTAAAATTCCAAAATCACTTATTTCCTGGGGGATTTCATGCAACACAACTGCAAGAGTCGTGGTAATTCCCAATGGAATGCTGACAAGATAACTTCCGGCAATCACTAATCCGTCTAAAAAATTATGGAACATATCTCCAACTAAATTCATTATTGCGAACGAGTGCACATGTTTTTTTGTAATTGGAATATGGCAGTGATTCCAGCAGACTATTTTTTCTATAATAAAGAAAATAATTATTCCCACCAAAATAAAAATAGGAATTCTTAAATTAAAACCAGTTTTTTCAACAACTTCAGGAATTAAATGCAAAAAAGCTCCTGCAAATAAAGCGCCGGCGGAAAAAGCAACAAAATAGATTAGAACTTTCTGAAGTTTCTCTGCTTTTAACGAAAATGTAAAAATTCCGACAAAAGAAATCAAACTAACAACTAAGACGCTAATAAGAGCATATAACCAGACCTCTAACATGAAAAATTAAATTTAAGGGGATATTTAAAGTTTTATAAAATAAAGTTTCTTCAACTAATTATGAAATCTCAAATTAAGCCTAAACCAGAATTCTTGGAAAAGATGAGACATCTTCTTAATCAAGCTGATTTTGAAAAATATGAAAAAATAATTCAAGAGCCGTTGTTAAATTCAATTAGATGCAACACTCTAAAAATTTTTCCTGAAGAATTAAAAATAAAATTAGAAGAAAAAAATTGGAAAATTTCTCAACCATTCAAAAATTATCCTGAAGTGATGATTGTTGAAAATGATTTAGGACCAGGAGAACTTGGACGTTCTATTGAACATTTGTTAGGTTATTATTATATCCAGGAATTAGCAAGTATGCTTTCTACAATCGCGCTTGCTCCAAAACCAAATGAATTAATTCTTGATTTATGCGCTTCGCCTGGAAGCAAAACTTCTCAAATAGCTTCGCAAATTAAAAACACAGGAACAATAATTGCAAATGATGTCAACATTGAAAGAATAAAAATTTTAGCTTCTAATCTTGAAAGATGCGGAGTCGCCAATGCAATCATCACAAGAGAAGACGGCGTCGCGCTTTGCGAAAAATTAAAATCACAAGGATTAAAATTTGACAAAATTCTTTTAGATGCTCCGTGTTCTGGCGAGGGAACAATGAGAAGTTCTGTAAAAACTTGTTTGATGTGGAATCCAAACACAATTAAATCTCTTTCAAAATTGCAAAAAAAATTATTTCAAAAAGCATTTGAAATTCTTAAAGAAGGCGGTGAAATGATTTATTCAACCTGCACTCATGCACCTGAAGAAAACGAAGAAGTTGTTGATTTTGCATTAAAAGAATTTAAAGATGAAATTAAAATTGAAGAAATAAAATTGCCCGTTAAATGTCGTGAAGGAATTGCAAGCTGGAACGATGAAAAATATGATGAAAGAGTTAAATTTTGTGCAAGAATTTATCCGCAAGACAATAATAGCGAAGGGTTTTTTGTAGCGAAGTTCAGGAGGGTGAAATGATTCAGATATTTTCAAACCGCGAAACACAAGAGATGCTTGAAAAATTAAATAAGCAATTTGGAATAAAAGAAATTCCCGGCAAACTAATAAAAATTGGAAAAGAAAAAATTTTCTTGTTTCAGGGAGATTTTTCAGATGAACAAATAAAAGATTTAGAAAAAATCACCTTTATTGAAAAAATTGGAATTTATATTGGAGCAATTTTTTTTCCTACTGGCGAAATAAGATTAAGCATAGAAGGAACGCAAATCTTCAAAGACCAAATAATAAAAAATATTTTTGAAATTGATAATAAACAATTAGAAAATTGGATACAAGGCGAAGAATTAAATATTAAAACGGACTTAAGAGGAATAATCGTTATAAAATATAAAGATAATTTTTTGGGCTGTGGAAAAGCTTCAGAAAATAAAATAGGAAATTTCATTCCAAAAAGCAGAAGATTGAGAAGCAGGAGTATTATTAAATAATTTATTTTAACAAATATTTTAATTAGTTCGTCTCACAAAATTGGACACTTTTTTAACAAATTCCACAGATTTAAAAAACATTGTTTCTTTATCTTTTTATAAAAAGGTGAAATATGGAAAGTTTAATTTTTATCCTTGCGGGTTTTGTGACGGGAATCATCACGGGAATCATCGGCGCGTCTTCAATAGTTGCATTTATCCCAATTATTCTGCTTTTTTTAGATTATAACGCATTTTCATTAATCGGCGCCAGCTTGGCTTTGGATGTTTTTGTTGCTCTGGTTGTTTTTTTAATGTATAGAAAATATCATCATATTAAATTTAAAATAGGTATTTTCTTGTCTATTTTTGCAGTTATTGGAGCAGTAATCGGAAGTTATGTTTCTATTTCTCTGCCTCAATCTGAATTGTTTGCGATTACTGGATTAATTACTATATTCACTGGGGTAGGTCTTTTCAGGAGAAAAAGAAAATTCAAGCCAGTAACTAAATTAGAATTTAATTTTTCATTAAAAAGTTTAAAATTTTGGCTCGCGATTTTGCTTTCTTTTGGAGTAGGATTAATTGGCGGAGGGCTTGGCGCGGCAGGAGGAATTTCTCTGCTTTTGCTTTTAATTTTATTATTTAGATTTGAAATTCATGAGGCAATAGGAACCTCGGTTTTCATTATGTTTTTTATAGCTTTGGCTGGCTCTTTAACACATTTTTATCTTATTAATTTCCCGATTACGCTTTTAATTTTTGCAATTGCAGGAGGAATTTCCGGAGCAATAATTTCAGCAAGATTTGCTAATTTATTTAAAGAAGAAAAATTAAATAAACTTGCCGGCTTGATTTTAATTATCTTAGGGCTTGTCACTTTTTTAAGAGAATTGATACCTTAGATAATTATTTATATTTACTTTTCTACATAATAAAATGGGTTTAAACATTCGCGAGATAATTCCAAGAAAAGAATTCCAGATTTCAGATTTAAGAGAAAAAATAGTTTGTGTTGACGCATTCAATACGCTGTATCAATTTTTGTCTACAATCAGACAGCCAGACGGAACTCCCTTAATGGATAATAAAAAAAGAATTACAAGTCATTTGTCGGGGATTTTTTACAGGAATGTTAATCTGCTTTCTGAAGGAATTAAATTAGTTTATGTTTTTGACGGCGAGGCTCCGGAGCAGAAAATAAAAACTTACAAAAAAAGAAAAGAGGCGAGGGATATTGCAAAAGGAAGATATGAAAGCGCTAAGCAAGAAGAGGATATTGAAGAAATGAAAAGATACAGCAGTCAACTTTTAAGACTTGACGATGAGATGATAAAAGAAAGTAAAGATTTATTGCTGGCTTTGGGAATTCCCGTCGTGCAGGCGCCTTCAGAAGGAGAAGCAGAAGCCGCTTATTTAGCCCGTCATAGAAGTGAAGTTTATGCTTCAGTCAGCCAGGATTATGACAGCTTGCTTTTTGGAGCGCCAAAGCTCATAAGAAATTTAACTATTTCAAGAAGAAAAAAAACTTATTCAGGATATATAGAAATTAATCCGGAAATTATTGTTTTGCAGGATGTTTTTAATAAGCTGGAAATTAATTTAGACCAATTAATATGTTTGGGAATTTTAGTTGGAACGGATTATAATCCGAGGGGAGTTCCCGGAATTGGCCAGAAAAAAGCCCTGGAATTTGTCAGAAAATTTAAAACCCCCGTCAGAATTTTCAAGGAATTTGAAGAGAAAATTAATAATTTGCCTGAAGAAGACAAGTTTGACTGGCAGGAAATTTTTGAGCTGTTTCATAAACCAAATGTAAAAAATGCTGATTTTAAATTTGGAGAGGTTGATGAAAAAAAGATAAAAGAACTTTTAGTTAAGGAGCATGATTTTTCGAACGAGAGAATTGAAAACCAGCTTGAAAAATTAAGGGAATTTAAAGAAAAATCAAAACAGAAAGATTTAGATAAATGGTTTTAAAAAGTTAAAATGAAAATATTTGGAAAAACTTTAAAAGAATATCTTTGGCCAATAAAATATTATATTTTAATTTCTATTTTAGTTGTAATATCTCAATATTACATTGCGCTTCCGTTAAGCGAAAATTATCCTTACATATTAAATTTAACACAAGCTTTATGGGCTCTCATGGTGGCTTTTTCAGTGATTAAGCTTACTTTGTATTATGACTTTAATTTTAAGAATGTTTTATTTTTAGGAATTTTATATTCTTTTATTATTCACGGACTAAAAGCTTTTGTTTTTAGAGTCTTTTTATTTCCCTACTCAGACCCAACTATTGGACAATATATCTTGCATCTCTTAAACAGGTTTTTTTATGGAAGCTTTTTAGTAATGGTGATTGTAATTATTCTTGGTTTAATCTTTATCAAACTGAAAAATAATCAAGAAGTAAGAAAATCTTTTAAGTGGTTGAAATAATAAAATAAAGGAAAAGGATTGGAGAAATGGTTTTAAATTAATCTATTATTTCTAAGAGTTGATTCTATTTGTTCAGGCGATTGTCCTGGTTGTGAAGCTCCTAATTTTCTTAATTGGTTTCTTATTAGATACATTGCTCTTAGCATGCTTTTTCTTTGATGCGGACTTAAATTAGTTCTAAATATGCTCATTTTATAAGCTTCATATTTTTGTGATAAATCATAAATCCCTCTTTTTCTTTGTTCATAAAGGGGCGGGGAAGTTTTCCAAGGCCACGTCCAATTACTTGTTTTTGGCAGAGGAATTGCCGATATTTTTGGTTTCCTGAATTTAAGCAAAAGTCCGATTACTAAAAATATAATTCCTAAAACAAAAAATACATTTTTTTCATAAGCTAAATCTGTGAGACTTATTATAATTGATAATGCCCCAAAAACCATCAAGACATTTGAAAGCCCCCATTTCCAGATAAAAAATACAATTCCTGCAATGAAAATTATTGTGAGAATCGTCGGCAAAATATCCCCTACAAAGAAATTACCTACATATCCTGTTCCAAATCCTGAAAGAAATTCCCCTGTTGATAAGCCATAAACAGCCATTGCTGAAATTGCAAATGAAATTACTGCTCTTGTTGTTTTTGATTCATCCCCTTTGAAAACAGATTTTCCTAAAAGAAAATTTATAAATGCAAAGAAAATTATAAATGCCCCTCCGTAAATAATTAAAGACGAATCAAAAATATTTCCTAAATTAAGGGAACTCTGCGCGCCTGCAAAACTTATTAAAAAAATTCCTAAGATTAAAAACAACAGCTCTTTTTTTTGCATGATTTAGTTAGAGGAATGCTTTTTATAAAGTTATTTATTCTTTGCGCCCTGTTAGGAGTTTGATTTTTTATTAAGGGAAATATTTAAATACTATAGTGAGTTATATAATTAATATGGTGACAACAATTCAAATAAGCGACGACTTATTGAACAAATTGCAAGCAATAAAAATGCACGCAAAAGAAAGTTATGAGAATATTATTTGGGATTTAATTGAGGATTCAAGAGAACTTTCTGAAGAAACAAAAAAAATTATCTTAGACTATGAAAAAGAAATTAAAACTAATGGTTTTAAGAATTTCAAAACTCTTGAACAAGTTAAAAAAGAGTTAGGTTTCTGATGTATTCTATAATCTTTAGCCCTCTCGCTGAAAAGCAGTTGAAAAAATTGGATAAAGAGTTGCAAAGAAGGATTTTAGATGTTTTAGACAGAATTCGCATAAGACCCCATCATTTTGTTAAACGTTTAGTTGGAAGTCCATATTTTCGTTTAAGAGTTGGAAATTACCGAATTATTTTAGACATTCAAAATGATAAATTAGTCATAGTTGTCGTTGAACTGGGTCATAGAAAGAAAATTTATAAATAATTAAGCCAAATAGTTAGTTTAATATGCTTTGTCATGATGAACAAAGTCTTCAAAAATAATTATCCCTTCTTTTAATTGGAATGTCAATACAAAACTTTCAATATGGACTCTTTTTAAATGATTTAGCGGACTTTTCAAATTTTTAAAATGATTAATTGATTCTTTATCTAAATTAATTATTTGTTTTATTTTCTTTTGCAATGAAATTGCTAATTTTTTATTTTTTTTGGCAAGTTTATCAATGCATTTTTCTAAATTTTTAGAAAGAATAAACTCAAAGGGCATTATAATCCTAATAAGGTATTTAATTCATTTAAAGTTAGGGATTTAGTGTGAGGACTTTTAGTTATTTTCATTAATTCTTTTTTATATTTTGAATTAAAATCTCTATTATCATCAATATCTATTTCAGAAAGTTCTCTAATCTTTTTCATCCTCTCTAATTCTATGATGTCTTTTAATTGTTCAATAAAAGCTCTTCGCGCAACTTCGGACCAATTAATCATTTTTGAACTATCCATAATCTTTTTTAATTCAGGGGGGATTGATAATGTTATTGCGGGCATAAATACAGGATACACAGAATATATTTAAATGTTGTGTTCTTGATATTTGAAATTGTTACTTCTTCCAAAAGACAACATAACCGAAACATTTATAAACCCTTTATTCCTATAATAATTATCAATAAACAATCACGACTACAAAGTGATTAAATAAAAAACAAAAATAAAATGACAAACGAATACAATCCAAAATTAGGAGACGCAAACAGATATGAAAATGCAAGAACATTTAATAGAAATCTTGCCGAAAAAATAAATCAAGAAGCATTAAGCATAGTAAAAACAGCTATGCCTGTTTTAGAAAAAGTTGAATTAAATCCTCAAAATAAATATTTCCACGACGCTATTGCAGGTTCAATGTGGATGGGGCATTATTTACAAGATAAAAACACAGAAATTTTAAGAGATTTATATGGAATGAGTTGTATAAACTCGTTAGAAAAAGCTACTAATGTTCCCCAAGAAATTCTCTCATTCATAAACAGAACTAAAAATATAACACTTTAAATTAAAATGACAAACCTAACAAAAGAACAAATTGAAGAAGCAAAAGAAAATTCAAGAAAATGGGCTTTGAAAAATTTGAAGGCTCTGGATTTGATGAATTTAGCGTCGGCTTTTTTAGTTCATAAATCTAAAGCATATGGTCAAAGCGGAGATTCTGCTGTTCAAGAATTTAAATATTGGCCTTCATTTAATTCAGACTTAAAAGCAAATAATCTTGAATCAGGAGAAGAATATAATGTTTTTAAAAATGCAATATTGAAATCAAGAGAAGAAGACGAAATATATTCCGGAAATTTTAAGGAAAAAGAGATAATGAAGGACTGCGCGCAAATTATGCAGACATCTTTAAATCAAATCAAAGTCAGCGATTTGTATAAAGAATTAATGGGCGGGAGCAAAACTATTCCAAAAGAAATGGGAGACAAATATATCGGAGAATTAATCCCTAAAATGTCTGAGGAAGAAATTAATAAATTAACTGAAGACAAAAAGAAAATTCTTCAAAAAAACATGGAATTTTATCAAATTCTTACTGAATCTTACAAAACAGACTTAATGGACAAAGCAGTTTCAGAATCTATCGGCGAAAGAAGAAAACAAAATTTAAAAGGTTTGGAAGAAATTTTAATGGGGGGAAATTAAAATGACAAAAACTTTAGAACAAAAAACTGGAAAAATAAATAGAAAACAATGGATTCCAATTTATGGAATTTATCGAGCTTTCAAAGATTTTGATAAGGGCAAACCAAATGTTCTGGAAAAACCTGCCTCGCTTTGTCTTAATTCTGCTTATCAAGCGGTCTCTGCCTTTCCCATATTAGTTGGTTTATATGAACTCGCTGAAAAAATATTTTAAAAATTAAAATGAAAATAACTAAACTAAAAACATTAGAAGATATTAAACAAGTTATGTTTGCATCTGACCCTAAAATAGCAAAGTATGTTCAAGTATCAAGATTAAAAAATGAAATGTATAAATGGTTAAAAGAAGTAGAAAAGAAACCATATCGAGCAGGTGCGTTTATTAGAGAATTTTTTAATATTAAATATAGATAAAAATAAAATGACCTCCCTAAAAAACTTATCAAAATTTGCAATCATTCCGGTTTTAGCTGGAAGTTTTAATGGATGTGAGCTTGCAAATATAAAAACAAAAACATTAGAGACAAATCCAAAAAATATAGAAGCCGTCATAGAAAAAGATAAGGGCAGTGCGGTTACAATAAAGGCCGATAAAATTGCGATGAGAATTTATCGGGAAAGCGCCCCCGAAATTTATAATTTGTCCGGAAAGAAAGTTTTGCTTGAAAATTTTAAATGCGATTATGATGACCTGAACCGCAATAAAAAATTTGACGGATGCAGTGAATTAAATGCTGTTATTTTTAGTTTAAATGGAAAAAAATATACTTTTTACGGCGGGCGATGTATTGAGAGCTTAGGAGATTATCAAGATTACGCTGAACCTTCCCCAAGGGATGATTCTGGTGAACCTTCAAAATCTAAAGAAAAAACAAAAAAATATAAATCTCAGAAATTCGCTGAAAAATAAAATAAAATGACTCAAGAAATAAATTCCTATTCAAGAAAATATGAAATGCCTCTTCCTGATGGAATTTATGGTAAAATTGTAGATAGTTTGCCTAAAATTCATGGGGTGTATCCAGATCATCTTTTTGTCAGAGGCAGTTCGAAAAATCCAGAAGACCTTATATTAATTCAAAGAGATTATAAAAAAATGAAAGAGATTGTTAAGATTCATTCAAAAGAACCGGAAACAGTTCAATTGCATTTGGAAAAAATAACTGGAGTTAAACTTTCAGACTATAGGGTGGATTAAAATGAGCATACGAAATAAAATTCTTATTCCAGGACTTGTTTTAGCCGGCGGAATTTACGGAATTTATAATTTAAAAAATTTTTCTAACGAAGAACAAGAAAATAAAAAAAATATAATTCCAATAACTTCTTCTTACAAAACAACGCAGGGAAAATTTGAGAGAACATATCGCTGGGATAAAATTCTTGATGAAAGAGAAAAAAAACATAAAATTGAAAAAGGTTTGTTAAAAGCTCTTGGAATGAGGGAAGGCGAGGGCGACCCTTTAAAATTAAATGAATCGGGCGACGGCGGAGCAGGAATGTGGATGTTTCAGCCGGGAACAGCAAAATATTGCGGATTAGATATTTATGGCAATTCAAATAAAATGGGTGTTGATAAATCTCACGGAAAGAAATTAAAAGAATTAGTAAAGGAAAATAAATATAATTATGAAAAACTTGCGAAATTAGACGAGAGATTTGATGTTTACAAAAGTTCAGACGCTGCCGCTAAATTTTTAAAGAAACTTTATAACCAGCATGGTTCTTGGGACAAAGCTTTATCAGCATATAACAGAGGACAGCCGGCAAAAAATCCGGAAAAAACAAATCATGTAAAATTCATCAGGAAATATCAAGCTTATTATAATAGCAGGGATAATTAGTTACTCTTCTTTAATTACAACAAAGGAAAGATTTATAAATATGAAATTCGTGTGGGGTTTATGGAATATTTAATAGAATTAAAATGACAACCTCAAAAGATAAATCAAAAAACACATTAGCAGAGAAAATAAAAGGAATCTCCAATGAAATAAAACCAGATTTAGAAAGCAGGGAAATAATTAAACTTGGAATTTATGGACTTAATTATAGTTCCGGATTGTTGTCTAAAATTTATAATGCTCCAATAGAAATTGGAAATGCATACGGCGCAGTAGGTTTTTGGGCTTTAGATGCCTTAGCAAGAACTTTGGGTTTTAAAGACACAAAGACAAATACAGCATTGCATTTTGGAGGTCATTTATTTTATTTTAGTTCATGCGTTTATGATTTAAGCTTGGCTTTAAATGACAAGGGCAATGTCTGGACCCATCTTGGAAATTTTGCTTTAGACTTAACTATGATGTATCAATTAGGAAAAGATGCCTTAAAATTATCAGAAAAGAAAGGATTAGAGTTTAAAGAATATTTAAAATATTTTAAACCAAAAAAAGATTCTGATAAAACTAAAAATCCAGAAGGAAAAACTTCTGATAAAAAAGAAAATTCAAAAAGTTTTAAAGAATATTTATCAGATTTTGGAGAAAAATCTTTGTTTGCAATGGAACTTGGTGCTGGTATGGGATATGGTTTTGGAAAAAATGCTTTTGAAAAATTAAAAGAAAATTACTCTGAATACTCTAAAAAAATATCAATAGTAAATAGAGCTAAAAGAATTAAAAAAATAAGAAAAAATAAAGAAAAAGAAAAAGCATTTATTTTGTCAAATAAAGATGTGTCTTTTAAAAAGAAATATAAAATTTTAGAACATTTAGAAGATTGCGGAAAAAATCCTGTTTTTATGGAAAAATATGAAATTGAAAATGAATATGCTAACTTTAAAAAAAAGCCAATTGATGAACAGATTAAAATTATGACGGATAAAAAAGACTCTTTTAATAAAGAGCTTAAGCAAATGGAAAATTCGCCTTGGATTAAAAGATTTTACAACAGCTCTTACATTTCTCATACTAAATCAAATTTAAAAAGAATAGAAGAAATCTTGCGGGAGTTAGATATAGAAGAGAAAAATCCTCCTCAAAGAGCAATTGATAAATATCTTAAATAAATTTAGGAAATTTTTTTAAATGAAAAATATAAATAAAATAATTTTAACAAGTTTGATTACAGCAGGAAGCCTCGGAATATTTGGAAAAGGAAGCGGGCAGTCATTAGAGGGCCAGTTTCATGTTACCGATGAAAAATATCCCGGATTCATAAAAGAAATAGAAAAGACAACAAACAATGCCTTCCCATATTCTTCAGAAAAAATTTATTCAGAAAACCTTCGCATTAATTTAAATGATAATATATATCATGTTACAAAAAAGAATGAAGAACAAGGAGTGGAGGATTTAAGAAAAATATGTTTTGGAGGTTATGAAGAAGCATGGTTTTATTTCCCGGAAAACCAAACATGGTATGAGGTTGGAATTAATTCAGATTCAAATTCTGTCGAGCCCTTTTTACCGCTAATAGGAAAAGTTTTAGAAGAGAATAAAAATGCAGGAGAATTAATTTTTTATCACAATCACCCTGGAGAAGGATTTGACAAACCTTCTATAAATGACATAGCCATGTTAGTTCGCTTTAATCGTATGTTTCCAGAGCGCAAAATTGCAGGCAAAATAATTACAAAAGAGGATATAACCGAATATTCTTTAAATTCTAAAAGAAAAGAAGAAATATTAAACAAAGTAGATTGGCAGGGATATTTGTGGTATCCTGAAAAATACCATGAGCTTTTTGAATATTTTGATATAAAATGCGCCCCTCTTTAACTGTTGAAAATGAAAATTAAAAATTTAAAAACACTTCTCACCGGCGTTTCTTTAATTGTAGGATTAAATAGCTGTTATAATCTACAACATGCAATTAAATTAAAAAAATATGACCCGATATCAAAAGAACAAAAAGACAGCTTGTTTAATGAACTTAATCCCGGGTTAAAAGAATATTTAGGCGAGGTTTATATAATTGATAAAAAAGATTTACAAAAAAATTCAATAGCACATTTTCATGCTTATGCTTACAATTTTCATAAAGGGGCATTATGTCTTTCAGAAGATTACAAAAACGAATCTGAAACTCGTTTTCATGAAGTTGCTCATTCAAGATATTTTGCATTAAAAAAAAATAAATCAGATTTTTCAAAAAGATGGAGAAAAATTGCAGATTTTAAATATGGAAGAAAAAATATAAAAGATATTTGGACCTGGAAAGATGGAACAGATGGTCCGAAAGATGGAATGTTAAATCCTCATTCTGTTACGGGTTTAGAGGAAGATGTAGCGCATTTTGTTGAATCTTTAGGTTATGATAAAAATCCCCGAGATATAGGAAAATTAGATAGCAGTTTAATTGATGGTCTTGCAAAAAAAATTTCCAAGGAAAGAACTGAAAGAGATTCTTTAATATTAGAAAAAAATTATTTATTGTCAAAACCTTTATTAAACTTTTATGATTCTTTAAGCTTAGGATTATATTCTTCAAGTATCAGTATTTATTCTCTTTTGATAGAATTAGATTCCCTTAGTAGAATAAGACGGGAAGAAGAAAAGCCAAAAGAAGAATGTTTAATATTCAGAAGCTATTATCCCCTCTACTTCGCGGACACAACAGACCACAGATATCAAAAGAAATTAGATTTATTAAAAGAATATAATTTTTTTACAGAGGAAGAACATAAAAAATTAAGCAAGGATTTAGGAAGTTTAAATTATTTGTTAAAAGAGGAAAAATAATTTAACCAAAACATTTAAATCTAATTTTTCTTTTTTAGTTGTATGAATAAACATCGCTCATTTAACATTCTTGGAAATATTGCTGTTGTAAATTTTTCTGATAAAACTAAATTAAATAATAAAAAGATTTTTGCTCAAGAGATTCTTAAAAAAAATCCCAACATAAAAACCGTTCTTGAAAAATCCGGCAAATTTTCAGGCAGATTAAGGAAAATGAAAACAAAATATCTTGCTGGAGAAAAAAATAAAGAAGTTTTGTATAAAGAAAATAATTGTGTTTTTAGATTTAATATTGATACAACTTATTTTTCTCCGCGCTTGAGCAATGAAAGAAAAGAAATCGCTTCTAAGATTAAGAAAAATGATGCAGTTTTGGTTATGTTTGCCGGCGTTGCGCCATTTTCAATTGTTATTGCTAAAAATTCAAAAGCAGAAGTTTATTCAAATGAAATTAACAGAGAAGCAAACAAATATGCTGAATTAAATATTAAATTAAATAAAGTCGGAGACAAAGTTGAATTAATTTCAGGAGACATTAAAAAAGTTGCTAAAGAATTGGAAAAGAAAAAACAAAAATTCAGCGTCATTGTCATGCCTCGTCCCCGTTTGAAAGAAACTTTTTTGAAAGAAGCTTTTTTATTATCTAAAAAAGGAACTAAGATTTTTTATTATGATTTTTGCAAAATTGAAGATAAAGACAAAATCATTGAAAAAATAAAAAATGAAGCAAAAAAAGCAAAAAAGAAAATTAAAATTTTAAGAATAAAAAATGCCGGAGAAATTGCGCCTTATAAAATCAGGTTGAGAATTGATTTTAAGATTCTTTAGAAAGATTTAGCGCAAGCAGATAACTTATTCTGTCATCTAATTCTTTTTCATATTTGGAAGGAGACCTTCTATATCGTTTACAAATATTTACTAATTGATTAAAACTTGTCAAATTTTCCGGCTCTAAATATTTCAGTGGAACTCCAATTTCATAATTTATTTGATTTAATGTCCAGTAAAGTTCAACGGGATCATTCTCTGAAAGGTCCTCCTTATTGGGAATTAATTTAGATAAATATCTTTTTGTATTGTAAAAATTATCTTCAAACGAATTTCCGTCTTTTTCATTTAAGTTTCTCATAGAATTTTTTAAAGAAATCTCTTTTTAAGGTTTTATATTTTTTGTTTGTTTATAATTTTTTTTCTCTTTTTATTGAAGTAGGAGCTTCTTATCTCCCGACCTCGCACGGCTTATTAATATTTTTAGTTACTGCCTACCACGAAGTCGCTCGACCCCCACGCCAGCTCCCGACCCCGATTTCTATTTTTTATAAATGCCTTCGGGATTGATTGAAATCAAAGTCGCTCGGGTTCCCCGTCACGGAGATTCAAATAAATCTTTTTATAATTTTTTTTCTCTTTTTATTGAAGTAGGAGCCTCACCGCCGTGCCAGGTAAATCTTGGATGAATTCTCATTGGATAAATTCTTTCTGAATTGTCGTCGAGAATAATTGCAGAGCCCCTTAAGCTTGGAAGTTCGTTCATGTATTGGCTAATGCTTTCCAACATATAACTTTGCATAATATGATTTAAAGCTTCTAAATCCTGAGCAGAAGTCACGCGGTGCGAAATAACAATATCTGATTGTGTCATTACATCTTTATGGATTTTTCCCGGCTGCTGCGTCGCAAGAACCATTGATATCCCAGGCTGACGGCCTTCACGCAATAATTGGACTAATGCATCTGTTGCAATTGTTTTTTCATTTAACGGGAGAAATTCATGTGCTTCGTCGATAAATAACCATATTAAAGGCATTTCTTTTTTTGCAATCTCTCCGGAAATTTCAAATCTTTTTACAATTGCATCAATTTCTTCCTTTTTTCTTGCAGACATTCTTTGCTCAAATAATTTTCTTGAAACTAAACTTACAACTAATGCCCGAACATTAAATGCCCCTATTGAACTATAAACGCTTAAATCTAAAACACTTGTTTTTCCTCCCACCGCTAAGTCGCTTATGTTCGTGGGTTTTGTTTCTTTTTTTGCGAAAATCCCCCAAGAGTCTGCCGCTTCAAATAATCCTCTTGCTGCATTTTTTACATCTCTTGAACTTTTTTCTTCTTTTTCAATTTCATTTATTATTTCTTCAATAAAATAATCTTTTCCTTTTTCTTTTAATTTTGTTATTGTTGTTGCAACTAAAACTCCGACGGGATTAATTAAGCTTAATCCAAAAGTTATTACCCAATCTTCTGCGGTCATTTCCATTACATCTAATGCGAATTTTTTATCCACGGGAATCCCTCTTTCCGCATAATTGTCAAAATGTCCGTATGGAACAAAAATTCTTACTGGAAGATCTTTTGGCTGAAGATCCCACTCTTCCAGCAATCCCCTGTCTTTTTCATTTTGATATTTCATTGTCCAGTAAATTCCCATTGTATCAAAAATAACTGAAGCAATATTTTGGGAAATTTCTTTTGGCAAATTTGAGAGTTCTTCTGCGATGACTCCGAGGGTGTAGGAATTATGAACTATTATATCGTTTGCTATAAAATTATGATTTTCTGGAACGCAAATATCATAAACTTTGAATTG
Source organism: Nanobdellota archaeon (assembly GCA_030689875.1). Classification (GTDB taxonomy): domain Archaea; phylum Nanobdellota; class Nanobdellia; order Pacearchaeales; family GW2011-AR1; genus JWKY01. The sequence continues at coordinate 1,491 of JAUYHR010000047.1, read as the reverse complement.
TCCGTCAAGAATTTCCATTGAAATGATTTCGTCCCAAAATATTTCTGATTCTGCAAGAATTTTTAACCCATTATTTTGTTCAACTTCTGAAATTTGCAGGAGAGTTTGTCTTGAAGGAGAATAATTTATTCTTTCTCTCATTGCCTTGGGATATTTATAATTTAGGGCTATTCCTATTTTTGTCCAACTTATAGGTTTATATGTTTCCCAGATTTCTTTTGGTATTGTATCTATATTAGGATTTCTTATTTTTGATTTTATTTCTTTGTAAGCTATTCTTTGTTTTTTAAATTTTTCCCCAAAAAATCCAATTTCTTCTATAAATTTTAAAGTATTTTGAGCATTTATTACAATCTCATAAGAGTTGAAATTTTTATCATTTAACTTTATCTTTTTATCTCTTATTTTTGATAATATCCCAAATCTTAGGAGAAGGTTTTGTATTTGATGAATCATTCTTTTTGAAGAAGAGCAATATGAAGATTGCCAATAATCTCCTGTTTTATAAATACTTCCATCACAGCTAAATAATCTATTTAAGAATACTGCAAGTTGTTCTCTTTTAAGCTGCATTATATTTTGAGAAAGATATTTTTGTGTTGATAGCAAGCCAAATATTTCTTCTCTTTCAATTAATTTTCTTATGCTTCTTTTCTTATAGATATTCCTGCTTTCTTTTGTAAATTGACCTTTTTCATTTCTAATATTATTAGAATTTAAGATTTTATTTTTCCATAGGGGTGATGAAATCCTGTAATGATTTTCTTTTTCTTTTATTAATTTTAATGAAGAATCAAATTCTTTTAATGAATTTCTAAAATCATCAACTATTTTTTCATCAGAATTTGCAAATAAGACTATGTTTTTAGTGTGCCCTTCTGCAATTAAATATGCAAGCAATTTTATTTCATGCTCGGACATTTCTTTATTGCCGAATGCAGGCATAATTCTCGGAGTTGCAATTCTGCTCCCAATTGTTAATTCTTGAATAGGTTTCCATCCTTTAATTGTAAGCAAAGGGTGTTCTGGAGTTAGTTTTATTTCTTTTCCGCTTCTTAATTTTAATTTTATTAATTTATTAACTTCTCTAGAAAAGAATTCAGATTTTTCTGATTTTTCTATTTTTAATTTATCATTTAAAGAAATTATTTTTTCTTTATTATCTTCTAAATCTTTTATTGGAATTTGTGAGCCGTCAGCCAATGTTATTAAAGTATCTTCATGAAGACATTTTCCAGATCCTCTTTTTCCAGCAACTAAAATAATATGAGTTCTGGCAACATCCAAGAAAAGTTTATTGCTTAATGAAGTATATTGCCCCATTTTTACAAATCCTTTTCCAATATAAATTATCCCTCTGTTTCCAAATTCTTTTTTATCGCTTTCGTTTCTCCCTAATAGAATTTCATAAGCCATAATTAATAATATACTTATTGATTTTTAATTGTTTTTGTTATTAAATTTGCTCGCGCTTTCAACGACTCCCGACCC
>JAUYHR010000043.1 GCA_030689875.1 Nanobdellota archaeon | reverse complement strand
AGGTCTAAAAGTTTGTAGAATAACCAGACAATCTTGAAAAATACTTATTCTATCTTTGAAATAATTTTTTCTCTTCCAACTATTTATCATGCTTCCCAGTTCAGAATAATTGTTCTCACTGAAAAAGTTTTCATAGATTTTGTTTATTTCTGAATTTTTCTTCTTTAAAATATCATCTGAATTTAATTCATCTTTAATCGTTTTGCCTGATAAATAAGGAGAGAATATCCAGCCATTTTGCAGTAAAAATTCCTTTTTATTTTGATCTAGAGCAAGATTTTTAAAATTTTCAAATACTGACTTGTGTTGTTCCGCCCATTTTTGCCATATTTCGATTTGAGGTATTATTGATTCTTCAATAATACGAGCTGTTGTGTTGTATTGCTCAATAATTGGTTTTATAGATTCAGTTATTTGTAACTGTGTTTTTTGAAATTGCTGTGCCATTGAATTAAATCGTTGCATTGTATCTTGAATGTATGAACCTGCCTCCACTGCTTGCCTAAAAATTGAGCTGTAATTTTTTTCAAAGGCCTGAAGTGTTTTTTTGGTAGATTCGAGAATTGGCTCAAAAGTCTTTCGCAATTCTTCAATATGTTTATCATAATGAGTTTGGAGTGCTTGGCGGAAATCTTTAAAAAAATCGTCAGTATTTTGAAAGTGCTTGAATGTGTATTGCTCCTTTTTAACAAATGCCTTTGCTAGGTTTTTCAACTCATTTTCTGGGATTTTTTTTAAATTTGCTAAAATCTATTTCTGGTTTTACAAGTTGTCGAAACAAGACTTTTAAAACAAAATCTTTGTCGCTTATTTTTTGCGAAAGTAGCTTTGCAATTTCTTCCGTATCGCCATAAGAAACATACTTTATCTCAACTCCACCAAGCGAGTTAAGTTTTATGCTGGTGTTGTTCTTGCTTAAGTTAAGCATTATGCCTTTATTTTTCAATTGTTGTGATTTCTTCATTTGTGTTTATTAGAAATTTTCTAAATTATTTTTATT
>JAUYHR010000038.1 GCA_030689875.1 Nanobdellota archaeon | reverse complement strand
CCGAGCATATAATTATAATTTTTATTTCCCATTGAAAGAGCTCGGGAAATTTTTTTTTGCAATTCTAATAAACTCGTTTTATTTGCAGGACCAAAAAGCACACTCCTGTATCTTAGTTCTTCAATATATTCATTCAGCAATTTAGTTAATAGATGTTGTATTTCATTAAATTCCACCGGGAGATCCACAATTATTTTTTCAAATTCAAGCTCCTGCAGATATTTTTTTACATCGTCGCTGTCTCGGGTTCTTAATTCCACCTCTTCAATTGAAAGATTTTTGCATATCTCTTTTATTCTTGATACATCGTTTCCGGGACTTGCAGTCAAGCCAAGTATTCTTGGATGCATCGCTTGTTTTTGGTATTCCTGAGAGACATAATTATAATCGTAACTTTTAATGCATCTGTGGGCTTCGTCTTCAATAAGCACGCAAACATTATTTAAATTATATAAATTATTTTTAATGTCGTTGGCGACGCATTGCGGAGTTGAAAAAATTATATCTGCTGTTTGCCAGATTTTTTTTCTTTCTTCAGGTTTTATTTCGCCTGTGAATAATTGCATATCTCCAAATAATTCAGGGAGCTGTTTTTTAAAACTTATTAAATGTTGTTCTGCAAGAGGTTTTGTTGGCGCGAGAAAAACCGCTCTTTCGCCTGGAAATTCTTTCATTCTCTGGATAACCAGCATTAATGCAATCAATGTTTTTCCCAACCCCGTCGGAAGAACAACTAAACAATTTTTTTTGGCGCAAGTCTCAAGAATTTTTAATTGATATTCCCGCGGGGAAATATTTTGAAGGAAGTCCATTTTATTTTATGAGAAAGGGATTTATAAAATATTGTGATTATTTAGAAAAATTTAATATTAAATTAAACCACTAAAAAACTATACCCAAGAGCAATTAACGTGATTACTGCGAGAAAACTCCAGAACACTTTGTTTCCAAATAATATTTTATTTCCGTCAAGGTTTGAAATCGGGATTAAATTAAAAAATGCAAACCAGATGCTGAATTTTGCGAATTCTGAAAATCCGATTAAATAACCAAATGCAGCTGCAAGAAGATTAATGATAATCCCCGCTCCGGCAATATACGCCAAGTGGTCTTCGCTTACATCAGAAAAAGAATATATCCCGTGTCTTTTTGCTGTTCTGTAAATTTTTGCCCGAACATCAAACACCAACGGAGCCATCCAGACAAAACCTTTTAGCGGGAAAAAAATTATTCTTGAAATTATCGGAAAAATTGCTCCTGCAGGAATATCTTTTTTAAACGACTGATGAGGTTTGTATCCCCATCTTTTAAATTCCCATAATTTTATTTCAGTTTTTAATTCAAAAAATTCTCCAGTTATTTTTTTTGCGAAAACATTAATGATAATCAGCGCAAACACCGAGAGCAATGCCGCTAAAAAAGCAGTGAAACCCGACAGCAGAGTAATTGAAAAAGCAATAATTATTGAAACACTTACAATCGTTAGAATCTCTCTGCGATTTATCATCTTAATTTTTAGTTTGGGATTTTTATAAAGGTTATTGTTTTGAGATATCTGGTAGAGAATGGAAAAGTATTTAAATAGTTTTTAATCAATTTTAATATGAAAGAAAATTCAGGAAGGATTTTCATTCATTTAAACAGGAAATTAAAATGAAAGTAAGAAAAATAAGCGAAGTTCTTGGAATGAGGGTCTACACAGATTCTGGAGATTATTTTGGAGAGATTGAAGAAGTTAATTTATCTGAAAATAAAATAGACGGATGGAGAATCAGAGTCAGCGGAGGAGTTTTGCCTTTAATCGGAGGCGCAAGAGGAGTAATTATTCCGCATAATTTTGTCAAAGCAATAAGCGATGTTTTTATCATAAACCGCTCTGCGTTACCAAGTCAGCCAACTCATTCAGATGAATTAGAAATAGATGCAAGTGAGTAAATAGAGATTTCTGGGATTATTAAACGTTTAAAGAGCAATATTTTTAAAGAAGATTAGACAAAGATTAATAAGAATAAATACTAAAAATAAAAAATGGCAGAAATAATAAACATAGAAAATGTGTATAGAGAAATTTTAGCCTTGAGAAAAGAAGTTCAGACTATAAAAAATCATATGGTAGAAATAGATGTTATTATGACGCCAGAAGAAGAAACTCAATTAGAAGAGACTCTTGAGCTTCACAAGAAAGGAAAAACAAAAAGATTTGAAGATTTAAAAAAAGAAATTGCTGTTTTTGATATTGATAAAAGAGAAAGAGAATTGAAAATTCTCAATCGCTTTCCAAAAATGTCAAGCGAAAGAGCTTATGATTGAGATAGTTCTGAAAAACGAAAAATTTATTTAAGATAATTCTATAAAGAGCCAGTCTTCATAAAGAGAATTTGAAAAATCAAATTCTCATTAGCTAACTTTGTCGTTTTCTTATTTTTTACAAAGTTCCCTAAACATTTATAAATATTGCAAATCTTGTAATAAAATGGCAGAGACACTTTTACAGCATCCCGTTTTAACGAATTTTGTATATCCATTCTTAATTGTGTTTTTTATAGTTTTCGCAGTATTAGAAAAAACAAAGATTCTTGGAGAAGAAAAAAGGCAAATTAATGCCCTTATATCTTTTGTAATTGGCTTGATTTTTGTTTCAGCAGTCTATCCGAAGATTTTTGTTGGAAATATGATTTTATTTTTATCTGTTGCGATTGTAATTGTATTCGTGGTTTTAATGTTGTGGGGATTTGTTTTTTCAACAAAAGAAGGATTTGTAATGACCAGCGGAATGAAATGGGGATTATTTGCAGTTATTACTATTGCTCTAATTATTGGAATTTTGTGGGCATCGGGCGTCAGCGGAAGAGTTTATGATTTTTTATTTAATCAATCCTGGAGTGAAGCATTTTGGACAAATTTGATTTTTGTTATTTTAATTGGCGTTGCTCTCGCTGCAGTAATTCGGAGTTCTGGAAAATAATTTAGTTTTTATCTATATTTAATAATTAAGCAAAAACGGGAAATTTTTGTAATCATTCATTTTTTCAGAAGAAAAACTAAATGAAAGAAATATTTATAAATAACCTTTAACATTTTATATTATGATTGAGGTGTTTAATTTATTAGCTTCTTATGGTTTTTCTGGAGGAGGAAGTTTTGGAAATATTCTTGCTCAGTGGCAGGCAGCGGGAGTTTTTAGCTATGCTCTTCCATTACTTTTAATTTTTGCTTTAACATTTGGGCTTTTAACTCGGGTGGGGTTATTTACAACTAAGGAAGGGGCAGAGAATAAACCCAACAAATCAATAAATGCAATTATTGCACTTTCCGTCGCTTTAATGGCTTTGCAGTTTGATTTTGTATCTGTATTTTTCTCTGAAATATTTCCAAGATTTGGGGTTGCATTATCTATTATTTTAGTAATCATTATTCTTGGGGGATTGTTTATGCCTACGAATAATAAGGCTTTTACATGGGTTTTGATTTTAGTAGTAATGGTTATTATTGGTATAGTTGTATTTCAATCCTTTGAATCTGCCGGATATAATTTTGGTTCTTGGTGGAGAAATAATGATTTGATTGGCTGGATAGTTTTAGTTGGATTATTTATCGCAGTTGTTGCCGGTGGAACTACAAGCGCAGAGAAACCTGAGACACTTTTAGGAAAAATTCTTAAGGGAGAATAATTTTTTAGAAATTTTGTTTTTAGAGTTAACTTATTAATTAAAATTTTTTAGAAAAAAATTTATTTCCCCTTCTTTTTCGGCACAGAAATTTTTTTTGCGGATTTTTCCATATAAGGTTTTGCAAGCATTGGGAGAGTCTTGCTAAATGAATCCTGCATCATTGTCATTTCTTTTTTTATGCTTTCAAGTCCGTCGCCGTAAGAGCCAATTTTTTCAAGAATTTTAATCTGCAGAGCTTCTATGATTGATTCAACTTTTTTTAATCGATTTTCAAAATTAGAAAACTTTGTCTCGGCGATTGCTGAAAATTCTTTGAAATTTGAAATTTGCTGGGAAAGTTTTTTTATTTTTTCTTCAAAAACCTGTTCTGCAATTTCAATTATTGTATCTGTTCCAAATCCTGCTTGAGATTCTCCATATCCTTCTTGGGGGGAATAAGATTCCCCAAGGGATGACTCTGGTGAGCCTTCTGTTTCTTGTTGAGAATAAGAAGATTCTTGAGGATAATATTGGGGCATTTCCCGAGGAGAATATGTTTCAGGAGCCGAAAATGGCGAGGGTGTTCCCTCAAAGGATGACACTGCTGTGCCTTCTGGAAAATCATTTTCCTGCATTTTATTTTCTCCTTCAACAACATCTTTTATTCTTGCTTGAGAAAAAGCATCCGTTATTGAGTTTGGACTAATTCCTTGTTCCTGCAGACTGTCTGAAATTTCCTGTTCAGAAAATCCTTCCTGTTTCATTTGCCTGATTTGATCTAATGCGCCCATTTTATTATTAAGATTGTTTTGTCTTGTAACCTTTAGGTTATTTTTATTTATTGTTATTCTTCAACGCTTTCCTTTAAATATTTTAGGGGTTGAAACATTTTTGCCTGTTTGATTAAAATATTCAAATCATCTTTTCTTGCAAATTTCTGGAATTCAGTTGAAACGCTCTCTATAAACCGCCTTATTTTTTCCATGCTGTCTTTTATTTTTTCCAAATCTTTTTTTATTTCAAGAATATCCTCGCTTGTTTTTTCTTTTGTATCAATTAAATTCTGTCCAATAAGCAAAACTCTGTCTTTGAGAATTCTTTGTTTTTCTTCCAAATCTCTTATTCTTAGAGCAGTGTCTTCTGAAAATTGCTCCTGATAATTCACCTCTTCCATTTCTATATTTAAAAGATGGATAGCTTTAAATTTGTTTTCTTTTTGGAATTTAAATTTTAGCTGATAAACAATTAAAAACCTATTAAAGATATTAAAAAATCTCTTAAGAAATAAATAATAATCACAAGAAAAATTAGACCAAATTGGCTGTATGTTGAATCATATTCTTGCCAATGAAAATTGTTGCCGTATCTAATTAAAAGCAATAATTCATCAATAAATAAAGCAAGACCAATTCCATATAAAGTTAAGTTATGAAAAAGAAAAGTCAAAATTACAAGAACTACCCCATACATGTAGTGATGGAGTTTAATTTTATTTATTTTTGGACTAGATATACGCTTGAATAAAGGCAAAAATCTAGCCACTAAAATAGTAACTATAAAAATTAAGAAAAAATATTCTGGCGATTCCATCTTAATGGGTATATATTTTTCCTATTTTTAATTTTATTGAATTAGTTGCATTATACAAAATAATTTAAATCTATTTATATCTTTATATTCATGCAATTTGAAAAAGACGCGAAATTATATTCTTATGAAGTAGCAAGGGAAGGGGGGGAAGATATTCTTTATGTTAATTATTTTGGAGCAATGCATGTTCCGAGTCTTTCTGAAAATTCCGAGGATATGGGAAGAATTATTGACTTCCTGATTGAAAATCCAAACGTTTCCAGAATTATTCTTTCTCAGCAAAAAAACTACAATTACGATTTGGATGAAACTTCAATGCTTTTAGAGATTGCGCAATTTTATGTTTATTTATTAAAACAGGAAAACATTTTGTCTCAGAGAAAATTAATAACAAATCAAACACAGCTTTTTGCGCAAAGGTATAACAAAATATTTTCTTTTCTTTTGCTTTTAAAAAAAGATCCTGTTTCAGCTTATTTTGAATTAAGAAAATTAATAATTGAAGAAAAAATTCTGTTAGACAAAATTGGCCCCGGAGGGGTCTCCCCAAGGGATGACTTTACTAAGCCTTCCTCTGGAGAGAATGAGGCTGTTAGGTCTGACCATATTAATTTTCTTTATTTTCTTGAAAAAATTTTTTCATTATTTGAAAAAACAAGATTAATTCAGTCTGTCCAGAAGTACTTTAAAGATTATCAAAAAGGAAGCAGAGAAATTTATCATAAAATTTTCAAGCCAGATGTAATTCCTAATTTTACTTTTACAAGATTAGTCAGTGATTTGCCGGAAGATGCAGAAATTATTAATCAATACAAAATTTTCGGAGAAGAATATGATGAATCTCTTGTTACAATTTTGAAAATGAAAGACGAATCAAAATTAATGTATCATCTCACTCCGCCGGAGCATTCGTTAAACGAGGATCACAATATGCTTCTAAATCTTGCGAGAACAGTTTTAATAGAGCATCAGCCAAAAGCGGAAGAGCTTACAGACAGCGAGAGGATTCGGAGTGTTTTTTTTAATATTTCAAGAGACTTGCTGAGAGATTTGGCAAATACTAAAGGGATTAAATTGAGTTATCCTGATCTAAATAAACTGGCGATTATTTTAGTCAGAAATACTTTAGGATTTGGATTAGTTGAAGTTTTGCTCCAGGATAAAAATATTCATGACATCTCGCTGAATTCGCCGATTGCAAGAGTTCCGATTTTTATTAAGCACGGAGAGTATGATGAGTGTTTGTCAAATATCCGGCCAAGTCAGGAAGATGCAGATTCATGGGCTGCTAAATTCAGGATGATTTCAGGACGACCTTTAGACGAAGCAAATCCGATTTTAGACACTCAATTGGAAATTGGAAATTTAAGAGCGAGAATTGCAATTATTCAAAGGCCGTTATCAGTTGACGGATTATCTTATTCAATCAGACGTCATCGTGAAAATCCCTGGACGCTTCCACTTTTCATCAAGAATAAAATGTTAAATCCATTTGCTGCCGGATTATTAAGTTTTTTAATTGACGGCTCGCGAACACTTCTCGTCGCTGGAACAAGGTCTTCCGGGAAAACTTCCCTTCTTGGAAGTTTAATGTTAGAGATTATCTCAAAATTTAGAATGATTGTTATCGAGGACACTTTAGAACTTCCTGTTGAATCTTTAAGAAAACTTCAGTATAATGTTGTCAGAATGAAAGTGCGTTCTGCATTGTTAAAATCAGGAACAGAAGTTTCTGCCGACGACGGAATTAGAACAAGCCTGAGACTTGGAGATTCAAGTTTAATTATCGGTGAAATTCGGTCAACAGAAGCGCAAGCTCTTTATGAAGCAATGAGAGTCGGCGCCTTGGCAAATGTTGTCGCAGGAACTATTCATGGAGCAAGCCCGTATGGAGTTTTTGACAGAGTCGTCAATGATTTGAAAGTTCCGACGACGAGTTTTAAAGCAACAGATATTATCGCTGTCTGCAATCCGATAAAATCCGCCGATGGTCTGCATTCTTGGAAAAGAATGTTGCAACTTACAGAAGTAAGAAAACACTGGAAACAGGACCCTTTAGCTGAAAAAGGTTTTGTGGATTTATTAAAATATAATGTAAAAAAAGATGAATTAGAACCTACAGATGATATTATCAACGGAGACAGCGAAGTTTTGAAAGATATAGCATCTAATGTCAAAGGATGGGCTGGAAATTGGGACGCAATTTATGACAACATTTTATTGAGGGCAAAAATAAAAAAAGAAATTGTTGATATTGCCGAGAAAACAAACAATGCAGAAATTTTAGAGGCAAAATTTAATAATTTGTCTAATCATGCTTTTCATAGAATTTCAGACGAGGTTATTCAAGAAATTGGTTTGCCGTTGGGAGATAAAGTTTTTCCATTGTGGCAAAAATGGTTGAATCAAGAAATAAAAAAGTTTAAGATTTAATTTTTTAAATTATATTTTTTTAACAGCATAATACTTATAAAACCTTTTTTGTTTTTGTTGTTATGAAAGTAAAAATGGGAAATTTTTTCATTCATTCAATTTTCAGGAAAAAAATCAAATGACTGATGTTAATTATGAAAAAGTTCTTGAAAAAATTGCAAGGGCTTCTGGATTAAGCAAGGAAGAAATCAGAGAAAAAGTCAAGGCTAAAAGAGCAAAACTTTCTGAGTTAATCAGCTATGAAGGCGCTGCGCAGATTGTTGCCGCAGAGTTAGGAATTAATTTTGAAAATGAAAAATTAAAAATAAATGAATTGCTTCCGGGAATGAGAAAAGTTAATGTCGTCGGAAAAATAATTGATTTATTTCCAGTAAGGACATTTAAAAGCAAAAAAGGAGAGGAATCAAAAGTCGTTAATTTTGTTTTAGCAGACGACACTTCTAATATTAAAATTGTTTTATGGGATACAAATCATATCTCTTTAATTGAAGGCGGGAGAGTTAAAAAAGGAAGTTCTATTGAGTTGGGTAATGCAAGCATGAGAGGAAATGAACTTCATTTGGGAAGTTTTTCTGAACTTAAAATAAGCAACGAACTTTTTGATGATAGCAAAATTGTGACAGAAAAAATTGTCAGCGTTAAAAAAATTTCTGATTTTGCTGTTTCAGAAAATGTCCGAACGAGAGCATTTATTTTGCAGACATTTGAGCCAAAATCTTTTCATGTGTGCCCGGAATGCTCTAAAAAAGCAACTGCAGATGGAGAAAATTTTGTCTGCGCAGCCCATGGAAAAGTTGTTCCAGAAAAAAGATATTTAATGACGATTGTTTTAGACGACGGCACAGGAACAATCAGGGCAGTTTTATTTCATGAAAATCTTCCAAAAATCGGATTAACTGAACTGGATAATATTGAAAGATTAATTTCTCAAAGGGAAGATTTACTGGGTAAAGAGATGATTTTTTCAGGAAATGTCAGAATGAGCAAGTTTTTCAATGAACCAGAATTTGTTATTGATCAGATTAGTGAAGTAAATCTTGAAAACCTCATTGAAAATTTGAAATAAAAAGATTTTTTTAAGAAAAGATAACTTTAAATTATATTTTGTTTAATTTAATTCTATGTTAATAAAAACCCACTTAACAATCACATTATTTTTTATTTTGCTTTTACTGCCTTTTGTTTCTTATAAAATTATTTTTATTGCAGTTGCTTTGCTTGCGACTTACATTCCAGATATAGATTTAGAAAGTTCTAAATTAGGAAGAAAAATAATTTTCAGACCTTTGCAATTTTTTGTGAAACA
>JAUYHR010000105.1 GCA_030689875.1 Nanobdellota archaeon | reverse complement strand
ATTTTGTGTAACTGGAGCTACTCAATCATGTGTTGTTAGTGGAGGCATTGGACCAGATTGCACTACTGGAACTCAAACATGCAGTGGCGGTTCGTGGGGAACTTGCGTAAGAAATGTTGCTCCAGTTGCAGAAAACACAGTTGCTAAGTGCAATGACCAAAAAGATAATGATTGCGATGATAAAATAAATTTCTTAGATCCAGATTGTACTCCCTTTTGTGTAAACGCTGATGGAGATCCTTTTAAGATTTCTGGAGGTTTATGCGGGGCTATTGATTGCAGGGATGCTAATAACACAATTTTTCCAAATGCCCCGGAAAAGTGTGATGGTGTAGATAACCAGTGTCCTCAAAGTCAAACAAGTATAGATGAAAATCCAAATGAAATTTGCCCGCTGGTAGGGAGTCCGGGTATAAGAAAGAATATTTGTATTTCAGGAACTTGTAAAACTCCAACTGCTTATTGGACGAGCGACTCAAATGGAATTAATAAAATAACAACAGAAGTAATCGCAAACGCCAGTCAAAAATTTTATTTAGTGTTAGAAAATTATCCTATAGGAATTTCAAAATGGGAATTTGAAATTTATGAAGATGATACTTTAGGAGGCGATGATGAAATAAGAACTGGAGGAAATAAACTTACTGGAATAGTTTCAGGAAATAAAATAATTGCAGAATGGACAATTAATTCAAATGATATTGGTAATGCCCAAAATGATGATGCGGATTTAATTTATGAATTTTATTTTAAGGCTAAAGGTTTTGATAAACTTGGTGGAACATGGGAATATGGAGCAGGTACAGGAACATGGGAAAGAACAGAATATAATGTAGCTGGAACTGGAACATGGAAAGAAGATGGTGGAACAAGTACGGGAACGTGGGAAGTAACAGGAATTTGGGGAATAAACAAAAACTGGAAAATAGATGGCGGAACATTTGGAGGAACATTTACATTTGATAACGAAGCAGGAACATGGATATCGGATGGAGGAGCAGTTGGAGGAACATGGATAACAACAACAAAAGAAGATGAAAGTGTTTATGAATTTCAAAGTTTAATTTTAGGAGCAGAAGAAGTGCAACCACCTCAACAGGGAATTTGCGGAGACGGCGCGCTTAATCAAGGAGAAACTTGCGACGACGGAGATACTAATGCTGAAGATGGATGTTCTGCAACCTGCGTAATTGAATCCGGATTTACATGTTCTGGAGAACCAAGTATATGCACTGAAACACCAATAGAAATTGACTGCTCTCAATATAATCTTTGTTCAGATTACAATGCAACTTTATGTACAGATGATCCTTGCTCTGTTTCTATTCTTGATGGATGTTCCTGGAGCGCTTCAACAAACCCGCCTTCTTGCAATCCATATAAAATTATAATAAATTCCACAGGAGGACAACAGACCTGCAATTATCAAGAAAATATAACCGCAACTTGCGACGGCACAAGTGATTTTTTTGAATACTCTCTGAATTCACTGACAGTCGGGTGTGCAGATGAAGATCCCGTATCAATCCTCTGTTCATCAAAAACAAAACTTCCTTTGGAAAATAAATACGGAATTATTTTAACTATAATTTCAATAATCGGCATTTACTCTTTTTGGTTTTTTAGAAGAAAAAATAAAATAGAATCTGCTAAATTCTAATTTTTATATTCGGGATTTATATTTTTCAAACCTGAATCATAAATATCTTTATTTAGTTTTTCAGGATTCCGATACAAAATCACCGCTCCATATTTTTCAAGGACATTTATAATTTTAATTTGTTTTTCTTCTTTATTTTCTCCTTTAATGCAAAAAACAGAAGCCGATAAAAATTTCCCGGCAGATACATTTCCTTCAGAATCAAACCGAATGTTTTCTTTTCTTAACCTTTCTTCAAGTGTTTTATCTTCCCCCCTATCAACAAGGTTCTGAAGTTCTATAAATTTACTAGTTTTCATATTAAACCAAAAAGAGCATATTTTATAAATAAATATATTCTCTTTTATATACAAGTAAAATGGTGAATAAAAAATTATTTGTCTTTGTTCTGTCAATTTTACTAATAATTGGCATTTTTGTTTCTGCTAGCTATGAGCTTAAAGAAAAAAAATATGAAATTCAGGAAAAATATTCAAAAGGAGCAAATATCAAAGGCTGGATAAATATTAGTTTTCAGAATGAACCTGCAACCTCTGTTTTTAGCGACGGATTAGGAAATTCAATAAAATTAATTGAACTATTAAAAACAGACACAAGACACAATTATACATGTGCGCCAAGCAATTGCGAGACTTCTTATTCTGCAACAGCTCCAGAAACTTCAAAACAAATTTCTTTGCAGGCGGGCGAGGAAAAATTAATTGGTTTTGTTTTTAGCGAAAATATTAATTCAATAACAGATTTTAGTTTGAACATAGTAAGCGACGCAATAAAATCAAAAGATAATCAGTTAAAAATAGATTTATTTAATGATGGAACAAAAGAGATTGGAAATACAAAACCATACAATCAAATAGAAGAATGGAGCGCTCCGAGAGATTCTGCTTGTTTTGATTATACAAATTCTGAAATACAGGCAGTTTTGATAAAAGGAGGAAGTTCATATTGTCAGAGAACAAATCTGCCCGAAGCTCCGGGATTTAGTTTAGGAGCCAGATTAAAAAAAGAAATTGGGGATTTGACTTTAAGTATGTCTCTTCATGATATTGATTTAGATGACCCGCTTGTTGCTTCATGCGATATTACTCAAACAATAACAACGCAAGAATCTCCTGTTTATTGTGATGTAGAATATCTTGTTACAAAACAAAAAGATTATTATGTATGTTTATCTGCTCAGGGTTCCGGAACTTATAAAATGGAATCGCATACGGGTCAGTGCGGATTTTATGGACTTCCTCCTCAAGATGATGAACCTTCAGCCTATAATCTTTTTGCGCAGTCAAGATTTTTTGATGCAATTGGAACTTTGGAAATTTCAGACGAGCTTCCGACAGGAGAGGACGCATCTTATTTAATTGAATCATATATTGAAGAAAATTATAATAACTTAAGTTGTAAAGGAAGAAATTGCATTGTTCCAATAAAATTAATTTCAAATGCCACGCAAACTTTAACACTCAGCGGAAAAATTGAATATGAAGGTGAATCGGGATTAACTGAAAAAAATAAAATTCATAATTTAACAGAAAATTCTGCAAAAATAACCGCAAAAACCCAAAAAATTTATTTGGATAAAGGAAATTTCACAGTTCCAAATAATGTTGGAGAGCACACTTTTGCGTTGTCCTTAGATGGGACCGAACTATTTACAAAAAATATTGAAGTAAAAAAAGGCGCGGAGATTCTCTCACTAAATCCCGTAAAAACTGCTGCAGGGCTTCCAACTAATTTTAAAGTCAGAATAAACACAAATAACCTCACAATTGCAAAATATAAATGGGATTTCAACAGCGACGGAATAATAGACAAAACCACTTTAAACAACATTGTAGAAAATACTTATAATTCAACTGGAAATTATAATTTAATAATAATCGTTGAAGACAGCGAAGGGGCATCAAGTTCAAAAAGTTTCAGCATTGAAGTGGGTTCAGCAAAAGATATCTTGCCTAATTTAATAATTGAAAAGCAAGAAGATTTATCAGATATTCAGGGAGCAATATCAAGTTATGATTTATTCTCTATTAGTGCGATTAAAAAAGTTTTAGATTTAGATGAAGCAGGGGGAAAACTAACTAACATCAGCAATAATTATTTGTTGATTAAAGATACCGGAACAGAACAAAAATTTCAGGAATTATTATCTGAGCTCCTTGAAATTGAATTACCAAAATCAATTAACAAAACTTCAGATTCAGCGCTTTTTACTTTTTTTCCGCAAAAAGAAAATATAGATTTAAATGTAATTGAAACAATTTCCGGAGGAAGTTACGACGCAGATTTAGAGGAAGAATACAAAGATACTCTTTTGACATGGAATTTAAATAATGTCCAAGCAAAAATTTCTGTAAAAGAATATTCTGCAATTTGGGATAATGACGAAGAACATCTTATAAATGTGTTTAAATTAAATATAAAAGATTTAGGAGCCGGGGAAGGTTCATATTTATTTATAAAAGAGATAGAAGGAATTGGATTTAAAGAAAATATGACTAACGACCAGGGATATTATTATAACGGACTTGCCGACGGAAGCACTGAATTTTACACAACAGAAGATATAAATATTGAAAGTCTCCCGATTTTTATTTCTCCTTCTCTTGATGCGCTGTCCGTTATAGATACAGGAACAACTCCAGAAAAAGCAGGCAAAAAATTCAAATGGAGTTTATTTGCATTGATAATTTCTTTTGTAATTATTTTGGGAATTGCTGTTTATTTTATTTTGAAAAAATGGTATAAAGATAAATATGAAAATTATTTGTTTAAAAATAAAAATGATTTGTATAATATGGTCACTTATGTTCATGGAACCAAACAACATGGAAAAAAGGATGATGAAATAACTAAAGATTTGAGAAAATCTGGATGGAATAATGAGCAGATAAATTATATTATGAAAAAATATTCTGGAAAAAATGTGGGAATGCCCAGTTTTGCAGAGAAACCACATGTTAATAAAAAATAGAATATATTAAATATTAATTAATCATACAAAACTTTAATAAACCTCTTTAACAAATTTATAATATGGTCATAAAAATTATAAGAAATTTTTTTAGAAATGTTTTTGGAGGACTATTCAAAAATAAAGAGGACATAAAATTAGGTTTTTATGGGCCACCAAATGCAGGAAAAACAAGTCTGGCAAACAGGATTTGCAAAGATTTTACGGGAGAAGAAATTGGCAAGGTAAGTAAAATCCCGCATGAAACAAGAAAAGTCCAGTTCAAAGAAAAAGTTGAAATTGAATATAAAAATAAAAAAATGACTTTCAAAATGATTGATACTCCGGGAATTGCGACAAAAATAGATTATGAAGATTTTTTAAAATATAATATGAAGAAAAAAGACGCAAAAGAAAGAGCAAAAACCGCGACCCAAGGAATTGTTGAAAGCATAAAATGGCTTGATGACATGGATTTAGTGGTGATTGTATTAGACGCTACTGAAAACCCATATAGCCAAGTTAACATTACAATAATCGGAAATTTAGTTGCAAGAAAAATTCCTGTTTTAATTGTTGCAAATAAAATTGATTTGAAAAATGCGGATATAAAAAAGATTGAATCTGCTTTTCCAGAATATGATGTTGTTGGATTAAGCGCTAAATATGGGAAAAATCTTGAAGAGTTTTATGAATCATTATTAAAGATCTCAAAAAAGATTTAAAAATATATATTCTGATATATATTATACATCACAATGGTAAACAAAAGAGGAAAAAATTTAGGCAAAATAAAAGGATTCTCTATCCAGTTCTTGCCTTATTCGGAGATTCGTAATTTAGACAGCAATGAAAGAATAAAAAAAATTCTTAAAATTGTTTTAGAGAACAATATTATAATTTTGCAGGGAAAATTAAGCTCTGAAGAAGAAGCCAGATTAATCGGCGATACGATGGCAATGATAGGACACATAAAAAATTTTAAGGGGATAGAATTAGCTGTAATTTCTGACAAAGAAGAAGAGGGCTTTTTCAACCAGTTTAGAACTGGATTAATTAATATTCTTTCAAAAGGAGATTTGGGGGCAGTAACAATTATTGGACCAGCGTCAATTGTCAAGGAAATAAAAAAGAATCCTAAAAAGATTGAGTTGTTGCTTAAAGAATAAATTTTTATATGATAAATAAAATATTTTAAAATGCAAGAATATGAATAAAAATAAACTTGGAGGTAACCTAAAATTCCCCACCAATGTGTAAAATGCTCAAGGATTCTTCCTGCTGGAAGCGAGGAATTATTAAATGGATGTGAAAGCTGCAAAGGAAAATTCTTTTTTTATATTAAGCAGGAACAATTTGAAAAAATAAAAAAAACTTCTCTTCTTGAACTTCCTGAAGATGAAAAAAAAGCTGTGGAATTTGATATAAGAGAAATGGTTGGAATTACAGACGATGAAACGCCCGTAATTCTTGACCTTGAGTCAATAAGAGCAGTCGGCTCAGGAAAATTTGAAATTGATGTCGTAAATTTATTTAATAAAAAAAGACCTTTAATTTATAAAATTGAGGAAGGAAAATACCTTATTGATTTAGCTACCACTTTAAATAGAAGTATAAAGGGCATCAAAGAAATAAAAAAACCAAGAAAATAAATTATCTTTGATATCTTTATAAATCTCTCTTCTTTATTTGCATTCATGAATAAAAAAACGGGTGATACTTTAAAAGAGGTTTTGATAAAAGTAGACCCTTCAAAAGAAGATTTAAAAAAAATTAATGAATCATTAAAGCAATTTAAAGAAAAAATTGAAAAACAAATAAAGAGACATAAATTAAATGCGGTTATTTTTGAAGGCGGAAGTTTTGCAAAAAAAACACTTATTAAAAAAAATAATTATGATATAGATATTTTTATTATGTTTTCTGAAAAATTTAGGGGGCAGAACATTTCAAAATTAACAGAAAAACTGCTTAAAGGATTTAAAGAAGTATCTGTAATCCATGGTTCACGGGATTATTTTCAAATTAATAAATCAAAAGATTTTTTTATTGAGCTGGTTCCAGTAATAAAAGTTAATGACCCTAAAAAAGCAGAAAACATTACTGACTTGTCTTATTCACATGTTAAATACATTAATAAAAAAATAAAAAGCCAAAAAATTTTAGATGAAATTAAAATTGCAAAAGCATTTTGCTATGCAACAAAAACCTACGGCGCTGAATCCTATATCAATGGATTTTCGGGATATTCCCTTGAATTATTAGTTTATTATTATAAAGGTTTTTTAAACTTCATAAAAGCAGTTGCTGGATATGATCCCCGTAAAGGAAAACTAATCATAGACATAGAAAAACATTACAAAAATAAAAATGATGTTTTATTGGATATGAATAGCTCTAAATTGGGCTCTCCAATAATTCTTGTTGACCCAACTTATAAACAAAGAAACGCCATCGCCGCTTTGTCAAAAGAGACTTTTGAGAGATTCAAGCAGGCATCAAAGAAATTTTTGAAAAATCCTTCAATAAAAAATTTTGAAATAAAAAAGATTGATTTAGAAAAAATAAAAAAAGATGCTCTAAATAAAAAAAATGAATTTATTTTATTAGAATTAAAAACTCAAAAACCTGCCGGCGCTGTTGCAGGAAGCAAATTCTTAAAATTTTATAATCATCTGGAAAATGAAATTAGCCCCAAGGGGGTCTCCTCTGGAGAAAGATTTTACGAAATAAAAAACAAAGGATTTGAATACAACCAAGAAAACAACGCCATATGTTTTTTTGCAGTAAAGCCGAAAAAAGAAATTGTTATTGAAGGCCCATTTATTAAGGACAAAAATAACATAAAAAAATTTAAGAAATTACATAAAAAAACTTTTTATAAATCAAATAAAATTTATGCGCGCGAAAAAATTAATTTTTCTTTAAACGAATTTATTAAAAATTGGAAAAAGAAATATCAAAAAAAAATAATTGAGATGAGTATTAGCTGGATGAATGTTGTTGAATGAAATAAAAAAATTTATCCAACTCCGCTTAACACCACCGCGCTTAATACAAATAATATGAATGTTGAAACTAATGCTGTAATAAAAAACAATCCAATCCCTTTGCTTAGATTACTTGCGATTTTATTTGTTCTCTGCAATTTGTCCTCGCCGGAATCAATTGTAACTAAAGTGCTGGTTAAAATAAAAATTATTTGAATTAAATAAATTCCAATTGCGATTTGCAAATAATAAGGGGGAATGACTTGCGTTAAATCAAAAATATTAGTTAAATTGCTTACTCCTCCAAGTTCTGCGCCTCCCTCTAATTGCGCGAGATTTAACTGATTTAAAATAGAAGTGATCATTGCCGCCAGACCGACGACAATTCCAGAAAGCAACGGCGCTAAAAATGTCATATTGCTTTTCATACTTGAAACAGTTTCTGCAAGTAAATCATTTAATCTTTGCTTGATTTTTCCAATATTTTTAACATATTCTGAAATGCTCATTAAAGCGATTGCTGCAATCTTTAAACCTTTTTTGCTTGATTCAATTAATATTCTCATACTTGTTGCAATTAACTCAGAAGGATAGTAAATTAAAGCCCCGCTGCGAGGATTAAAAATTGCTTTATCAACATCCATTCCTCCTTGCTTAATATTATAATTAACTTTTTTAAAAAAATCTTCTGTTACAAGCCCTCTTGAAGATTCTGCAACTCTTCCAAATACAAGTTCGGGGGGCACACCATTGCCGAGCCTGTTTCCTATTTGAAATAGAGAATTATTAAATTCGTTTTCTAATTGAACTGTTTTATCTCTTTCTTTAATTAAGTTTTTTGTTTTCCCGCGATAAGAAATTGAAAAAAATAATGCAACACTTAACGGAATAAACATTCCTAAAAACAAAGCTCCGACGCCAAAAGGACCGACAAGTTTTCCGCCAACTTCTTTGAAATCAAAAAAATTCACGCCTTCTCCAAAAAATCCCAAGCCAATTTGGCCAAAAGTAAAATCGGGAATAATTCCCATCTGAACTAATAAAGGAAGCAGACCGATAATAAATAAAGGCAGGCAAATTAAAAAAGCTTTGGAATAATGACTTTTGTTTGTATACTCTGAATATAAAGGATTTTTTTCTAATAGCTTGGATTCTCCGTGACCTCCCGGACGTAGCAGCATAATTTTGTCCAGCATAAAAAATGCAATAAAAGGAATTAATAAATTATAGAGGATAAAGACATGGGATGCTTTTATCATTCCTCCAACCATAGCAGAAGCCAAAGGAATTAAAGCAATTCCCAAAACAGGAAGCATAACTGCAAGCATATAAACATTTGTCAACGGAGCGCTGACTTCGTGGCTGAATTTCAGCATTTTGTCATAAATTCCGTCGAGAATAACCTGCAGAGATTTTTCTAAAGTCTGAATTCTTCTTGCTTCGTCGGGCTCAAATAAACTGCTCTCAATTAAATGAAATGATTCTACAAATTCAACAGAATAATCTCTCCATGTTTCAAGATAATTATCCAAGCTTTCTTTAATAGTTGAAAACTTTCCAATTTCTACATTATAAAATATTTTTTTAAAATCCAATGAAAGAGGATACTGCAAATTTCTTGAAGCAAAATCAATTGCTTTTTCCAGATTAGAAGTGTGCCTCATATATACGACTACATAAAGTATTGCAGGAACCATTTGCGAACTTGCTTTTAATCTCCATTTATTTGCCAGTCTTTGAGGATAGCCGTTGATATAATAAAATAAAAATACTGCGACAAAAATTGTTAAAATAAAAAATAAAAAGGGAAAATTTCCAGTAATCAATAAATTAGCTGCAGAAAACAATAACCCAAAAAAGAAAACTGCAATAAAAGCCATTACTCCCAAACCAAGAGCCTGCCAAGGTTCAACATCTAAGTGAGCAATGTCAAGTTGTTTTTTTATTTTAACAGCATCTTTTTCAGAAACTTTTAATTTTATTATATTGCCTAAACTTTTGCACCATTTTTCATATTTAGAGAGCTCAGGAGCCATTTCTTGTTTAAAAGAAGCGTAAGCAGAAGTATATCCGCCGGTTGTGACAGGTTCAGAACCCACTTTTCCCTCTATTTTTGCCCCATATTTTTTAAGAATATCTTTTACATCTGGTTTTTTATATTCAGGCATTTTTCACCCCCCATATAAATTAATAGAGGAAAAAAACATTAATAAATCTTTAGAAAAATAGGCTCTGCCAGAAATTCATTTGTTTCTTTAGAAATTTTCAATATAACAAAAATAAAAAAGCCCAGGAACAAAGTTCCCGGCTTTAGAAAAAAATTAATTCAAAATATATTTGCGTTTTTAGTTTTGAAATTTAGCTTCAACTTCAGCTTCTAATTCATCCATAAGCGCGTCAACTTCTTCATCAGTTGCTCCAGTTAAAATTTTATATCTTGCTATAAGATTTTCTTGTTTTTTATCAATTCTATCTTGAGCTTCGGAAGTTCGGACTTCAATTTTAGAAAAAGCTTCATTCAAACGAGCTATTTTT
This sequence comes from Nanobdellota archaeon, assembly GCA_030689875.1. Lineage (GTDB taxonomy): Archaea > Nanobdellota > Nanobdellia > Pacearchaeales > GW2011-AR1 > JWKY01. Next base: position 11,222 of record JAUYHR010000105.1, on the reverse strand, counting down.
TCTTCACTCATCTTTGACCCTTGTCTTTCTACAATCTTGGAATGCCCTTCTACAAATTTTTCTTTATGGGCCTCAAGTTTCTTTTCCATCATGATTGTTGCTCTTAAAGCATTTCTAATTTCATTTACATCTCCGTCAACATCTATTTGATTAAGCTCTCTTTTCTGTTTATTCAAAGCGAGCTTCACTCTTAAATCGTTCCAAAAATCGCCTTTAGAAGCTTTAGACTTTTCAGATGCTACGCTTAATGCTTTGTCTCCAACTAAATTAGAATCATCAGCCAAAACAGCAGTTCCCATTAAAGAAACCAGGAAAATGCTCATAACTAATAGTGTAAATATTTTTTTCATTTTATTTTATTTAACCTCCTTACATTTGCATAATATACAAAACCGAAGGTTTTGTGTTTGTGTTTTCATAATAGTCTTACGCCTAAAATCTATTTAATATCTCCTTGAAACTTCCTGTTAACAAGGTGAAACTGCCTATTTTTTCAGAATTCTTATTTTATTTTCATTTCCATACGGAATTTTTTTAATAATTTCTTTTTGTTCTAAGCTTCTTAACTTTCTGCTTAATTTGACTTTAGTTATTCCTGCATCTCTAAGAATTTCTTTTGTCCAGGCTTCATTATTCTTCTTCCCTAAAAGATATTCCACAATTTTTTTTTCATCTTCAAATAAATTTTCAGTAAAACGCTCTTTTGATAGCTCTCTTTTATTTTTTATCTGAACTTTTTTTAATCTTTTTTTATGTTTCTTTTTTTCAAAGAATAAATAAATTAAAAAAACCAAAATCAAGAACCCAAATATTAGATAATAAATAAAATTATCTTCTAAAAATTCATAATCAACAATTATCTGTTTTTCATTATAATCGCTCCATTCTAAAATAATGCTTCTTCCATCGCTTGAAATTAAATCGGGTTCGGGAAAAACCAACCCCTCTTCTAATAAGACCGCGGATTCCGGAAGAACTAATCTGACATCTTGCATTTTGTTTAAGTAATTTCTGGAAATAAAAGAATATCTGTCTTTTGATTTATCAACCATTGACTGAGTAATGTAGCTAATAGAAAAATTTTCTGTTGAATTAATTTTTATTAGAAAATACTTTGAAAATTCTTCTAATTTATATTCTGAATTTATTTCAAGAGCAGCAAAATCTTTAGGCAATCTCAATTCCAGCTCAGAAGCTGAATCAAAAGAATGCCTGACTAAAACATTTTTTTCATGAATATAATAGTCTGTTTCTATTATCGCACTTATTGTCCCGGCTAAAAAAATAAAAAACAACGCAAAAACTAAAAAAACAAAAGTTTTTTTCATAGATTTAAATGCAAAAGGGAATTAATAAAATTATCTAAACTTTCAACAACCCCCTTTCAGAAGATTTATAAAACAAGATTACTTTAAAAAAATAAGAAATTCATAGAATTTCCAATTAAACGAGTGGAGGTTAAAATAAAAAATGACAAAAGGATATTGCGTAAAGTGCAAGAAAATGGTTGAAATGAAAGACGGAAAAGAAAGTAAAACAAAAAAGGGTACAAAAATCGCAAAAGGAAAATGCCCTAATTGTGGAATAACTGTCTGTAGAATGGGCGGACTTCAATAACTAAAAATTTATAATTAATTTTTTATTTCAATTTATGTTAGTAAACATTATAAAATCATATAGAAATACTATAGCGATTTGCGATTCTGAATTATTGGGAAAATATTTTGAAGAAGATATTTTTCAATTGGATGTTAAAGAGAGTTTTTATAAAGGCATTAAAAAAACAGAGCAAGAGGTAATTCAAATTATAATTGATATGAAAAGCGAGGACGCGACATTTAATATTGTCGGGGAAAGGTCAACAAATTGCGCAATTAAAGCGGGACTGATTTCAGAAGATTCTATAAGAAAAATTCAGGGGATTCCGTTTGTGTTGGTGTTAATGTAAATTTTATAAACCCTTTTTTCTTTTTCTATATCGTGGACTACAAAAAGAAAAAAAATCAAGAAGAGCAACCGCAAGTAGTAACCCGCGCGCCTCTTCCAAAAGGCAGAGAAGTAATCGGGATTATAGAACAAAGATACGGGGGAAATAAAATGAAAGTGAATTGTCTTGACGGAAAAGAAAGAAATTGCAGAGTTCCCGGGAGATTAAAAAGAAAACTTTGGTTAAGACCCAACGACGTTGTAATTATTGAACCTTGGGAACTTGATAATGAAAAGGGAGATGTTGTCTTAAAATATCATTCAAGCCAGATTGAGTGGCTGAAAAGAAATGGTTTTCTAAAAACTGAGGAAAAAGAATTTTAAAATATTGCATCAAAAAATATTTAATACACAAGTTTCTTCTTAAATCATGAAAAAAATAATTTTAGACAACTCTGAAAAAATTATCCAAGAAAAAACAAAACTTGAAAAAGAACTTAATGTAAAAATTTCAATTAAAAATAATGAAATTTGCATTGATGGGTTGTCAGAAAACGAATATTTTGCGGAAAAAGCTATAGATGCGATAGATTTCGGATTTTCAATTAAAAAAGCCATATTAATTAAAAAAAAGAATTTAATGTTTGAAATTTTAAATATTAAAAATTATATGCGCGGTAAAAACATTGTTAGAGTGAAAGGCAGAATTGTTGGAGAAGGCGGAAGAGCCTTAATGACGCTCTCACAACTTTCAGATTGTTATATTGAAATAAAAGGAAATCAGGTAGGAATTATAGGAGATCCAGAAAACATAGAGCATCTGCAAAATGCAATTATTATGTTAATAAAAGGCTCTAAACATGCGAATATTTATTCTTTTTTAGAAAGAAGCCATCCGGAGCCCATTTTGGATTTTGGGCTGAGGGAAATTAAAAAGAAAAGTTAATAAATAATTTTAAATAGCGCTTTCCTGTATTTTTCTTATGTCCTGGTAGCTCAGTTGGTTAGAGCGCACGGCTGTTAGGTCAAAACAATTTAGGTTTTGACATCGCAAGAAATTGCGATTTCGCAGCAACCGCGAGGTCGGAGGTTCGAATCCTCCCCGGGACGTTTTAAAAATTAATATCGGATGAGAACCTAGGTTCGACGAGCAATGTTCACGAGAATTAATCGCGAAGCCAAATTTGAAAAGCCCGAGTGGGCTTGTGAGCTATCCTCCCCGGGACGTTTTAAAAATGAATTTAAAATTCGAAAAATTAATTATTGATATACAAGTATATAATTTGAAGAGAGCGATACATTTTTACAAAGAGGTTCTTGGTTTGACTTTAATTCACGAAGAAGATGATTGGGCTTCATTTGAAGCATTCGGAGCTGAAATACATTTGTATCTTCATGGCGGTGCAGAATATGGTGTTGAATTCAGAGTATCTAACATTAATAAGCAAGTTGATACGCTTAAGTTAAAAGGTGTTAAATTCTTCACAAATTCTAATCAAAAAAATCTCATAAAAATTTCAGGAGAGATTATGGAATTTCCTTGGGGAAAAGCCGCTTATTTTAAAGACTCCGAGGGAAATGAGATAGCAGTAGTTGAAGACAAGAAATATTAATAAGAATAATTTTTTAAGCTAACTAATTCTTCAAAATTCATGAAAAATAAACCCAAAGTCCTTCTCGCAATGTCTGGCGGCGTTGATAGTAGCGTCGCTGCGCTTTTATTAAAAAAACAAGGTTATGAAGTGATTGGAGCATTCATGGTAAATTGGAGCGATACAAAAAATAAAATAACCGGCGAATGCACCTGGAGAGAAGAAAGAAGAATTGCTATGAAAATTGCAGCAAAATTAGAAATTAAATTTATTACATTAAATTTTGAGAAGTTATACAAAAAAGATGTTGTTGATGTTATGTTTAAGAATTATCAAAAAGGAATCACTCCAAATCCAGATATAGATTGCAACAATAAAATAAAATTCCCGCTTTTGATTAAAGAAGCAAAAAAACTTGGTTGCGATTTTGTTGCAACAGGGCATTATGCGAGGACTTTCGCGAGATATTCTCCTGAAAGCAAATTTGAAAAGTCCGAGCGGGGGTCCGAGAAGAGGATAAAAAACAACAAAGAAAAATATGAACTTCTAAGGGCAAAAGATGAATCAAAAGACCAGTCATATTTTTTATATAGAATAAAACAAAATGAACTAAAGAATATTTTATTTCCAATTGGAGAACATACAAAAAAAGAAGTGCGGGAAATAGCCAAGAAAAACAAATTCCAAAATTATAATAAAAAATCAACAGTCGGGATTTGTTTTATTGGAAAAATAAATTTAAAAGAATTTCTTAAAAAAAGAATAAAACCAAAAAAAGGAATTATTTTAAATCCTGAAGGAAATAAAATTGGAGAGCACGACGGAATTTATTATTATACAATCGGTCAGAGAATTGGACCAAGATTTGGGATAGATCTGGAAAGAGGAAAAGGCAAGGAAGTAAAAAAATGGTATGTTGCAAGAAAAGATGTTAAAGAGAATATAATCGTCGCTGCACCTGAAGGGCATGAGTTAAATTTCAGAAAAGAAATAATTATAAAAAATTCGCACTGGATAAATGAGAAACCAAAAACCAATTCTACCCCCGACGGGGTATCCGCTGGTGAGGTAAAAGTTTTATCAAGAATTCGGCAGGTTGGGGAGCTTTTGCCGAGCATATTAAAATATGAAAAAGGAAAATTTAAAATAATTTTAAAAAAAGCAATAACTGGAGTTTCTCAAGGTCAGGCAATTGTTTTATATCGAGGAACAAAATGTTTGGGTGGCGGGGTTATTGGGTTTAATAATCACTAATATTTTTATACTCTATTTTCTTCCCTAAATCATGGAACTTGACAAAGCAAATCAAAGATTTTCATTATCTAATTCAGGAGGAAAGAATGGAATTAGATAAAGCAATACAATCAAGAAAATCTGTAAAAAAATTTTCAAAGAAAAAGCCGGACTGGAGAAAAATAATTGAAGCAATAGATATGGCAAGATACTCTCCAATGGCTGGAAATCTTTTTAGCTTAAAATTTATTCTCGTTTCTGATAAAGAAAAAATACAACAGCTTTCAAAAACAAGTGAGCAGGAATTTGTTGCAGATGCTCAGTTCGTAGTCGTAGTTTGCTCAAATCCTTCAAGAACTTTAAATGCTTATGAAGAACGTGGCGATAATTATCTAAAACAGCAGACAGGAGCAGGAATACAAACCTTTTTATTAAAATTAGAAGAATTTGGATTAGCTACATGCTGGATTGGGCATTTTACAGACGATAAAGTAAAAAATATTTTAAAAATTCCAAAAGAAATTAATGTTGAAGCATTTTTTCCAATTGGTTATGAATCTGGAATTGCAAAGACAAAGCAAAAAAGAAAAATAGAACTGGACAGAATTTTATATTTTGAAGAATATGGAAAGAGCAGAATGGTAAAAGTTTAGAAATTTACAGGTTTAATTATGAAAATTAAAAATATTTTTAAAGATATTCCTAAAAAAATCACCTAAAAAATTTATTAAGCGCTTTAACTTTATTTTTATATCTGTTTCTTAAATAAAGTCCGTAAACTAATCCGGCGATTAACCCTCCAAAATGGGCGGTGTTTCCTATTGGAATATTTCCTGTAACAGAGATAAACCACAACAAAACAAGCATTCCAGGGGCAGCATATTTAATTTTTATTGGAATTGGAATAAACATAATATAAACAGGAAGATTAGGAGTCAGGAGCATCATTAAACCAATTAATCCAAAAAGAGCCCCGGAAGCGCCGACTGCAAAAACGTCAAAATCTGCTGAAAAAAATGGGGTGGGAATTAAACTAAGAAGTACAAAAAATAAACCTGCGAATAAACCTGAAATTAAATAAAACCACAAATATCTCTTAACGCCTAAAATTCTCTGAAGAAAAGTTCCCAGAAAAAATAAAGAAAGCATATTAACAAAAAGATGAAAAAATCCACCGTGCATAAACATGCTTGTTAAAAATGTCCAGAGATATTTTCCCTGAAAAATATTAGAAGGTTTAATAGCAACATCATCAATAGTTAAAAGATTAAATTTCATCAAAAGACTAAACACAAAAAACATAAGAACCGTAAGCAAAATTAAAATCGTATTAATGCTTAAGCTTGAAAAGAAACCTTTTTTTCCATCTAAATCACCAATATGAGTCTTCATCTAAAATCTTTACTTCCTTTTTTTACCTTTGCCTTTATTCTTTTCTGTTTTACTTTTGTTTTTTTTATTTTATTTTTGGCAAATTTATTTTTTTTGGGTTTTTTACTAACAGCTTTGTCATTTTTAATTTTTTTATTTGCTAATCTCTTTTTCCTTGTTTCTTCAGCTTTTTCTTTATTTAATCTTGTATTTTCTTTAGATTTTTGTTTTTCTATTTTTTCTTTTTCTTTCTCAATTTCCACATTGACCAAAGAAAATTTATTATTAGTTTTCTCTAAATTTCTTTTAAGGTCTTTGAGCAATTTAAGATTCTCTTTAATTTTAAAAACCTCTCCGCATTCATTGCAGGTAAAATTATACAGCAAGGCTTTTTCTTCAGCTAATTCAATATTGCACCTCTCGCAAATATAAAATTGTTTTGATTCTCTGCTGTTTATCTGGTTGTTTATTTGCTCAATTTGCTTTAACAAAACCTGGCTCAAAAATTCCAAAGATTTTAAAGCTTCAATTTTCCAGAAATAAGTATACCATCCCTTTTTTTTGTCCTTTTTTCTAATTGAAGAAACCAAACTAGAATCAGAAAGTTTGTATAAAATGTTTCTTGTTTGATTAATTGTTAAACCTATTTTTTTAGCAATTAAAAATTCATTTACATATTTTTTTACAGACAGGATATCTGTTATATTCTCTGCAGGTTTTCCTGCAACATATGCTATAACCTCTTTGAGAAAAGTGTCAATCATCTTTTTATTAAAATTAATTTTATTAAATACCTTTCGGTGAAGCTTTGCGGGCTAAAGTCAGTTGTTTTTTTTTGTATTTAGACTTTAGGCGAAAAAACTTTTAGTGCGCTCTCATTTTAAAATGAGCGTACCCGCAAGGCTTCAATAGCAGGTTTTAAGCCAAAACAAAGTTTTTAAACCTATATTGCATATTGTATATATTAAAAGATTATATTAAAATGGGGCTGTTTAAAAGAAAAAAAACTTCAGAAAGAAAGCAGATTAAAGATATTCCTGAATTGCCGGAACTTCCAAAACTGCCTTCCTTGCCGGAAGAATCTGAATTTGAAACAACTCTCCCGCAATTGCCAAAATATTCAGTAAATTCTTTCAACGATAAATTTCATCAAAACACAATTAAGGACGCTATATCTGGGAAAAAAGAGGAGATGCTTGAGGCAGATGAATTTGTTAGAGAGCAAATGATGCCCGAACATCTTGAGAGAAAATCGAGCGACTTTGCGAGAGAAAAGTTTTATTCAAATAACGAGCGAGATCGGGAGCCGAGCGACTTTGCGAGATTCAATCCCGAAGGTAAATTTGAAAAATCCGAGCGGGGTCGGGAGCAGAGCAGTAAAATGGAATTTCCTTATAAAATGGAAAGGCCGGCAAAAGAATTAGAATTAAGAAACTGGCAAGAACCTAAAACAAAAAAAAGCGGGCAGGTTTTTATAAAAATTGACAAGTTTGAAGAAAGTCTTAAAATTTTTGAACTGACAAAAAGCAAAATTTCTGAAATGGAAAAAATGCTTGAAGATATCAGAGAATTAAAAGAAAAAGAAGAAAAAGAGCTGTCTTATTGGATGGCTGAAATACAAACAATAAAAAATCAAACAGATAAAGTTGAAAGAGATATTTTTTCTAAGCTGGAATAAAATTAAAATGACCGAAAACTTAATTCATGTAGGACTTAATCGCGAGGAGTTAATTAATTCAAAAAAAGAAATTCTCTCAACAGAAGCAGATTTAATAAGAATTTTGCAAATCATCCAAAAGTATCAGCTGTTAAGAATAAATGAATTAAAATTAAAAACAAGATTGTTGAAAAAATTAAAAGAAACAAAAACTGAAATAAAAAAACTTGAAGAAATTCTTCCAAAACCGAAGATTCCAAAAATACTTTTGGGAATAGAAAATAAAAAAGATGAATTTAAAATTAGTTCAAAGAAAGATAACTTAGAAGAGCAGTTGGAAGAAATTCAGAAAAAGTTGAGGGAATTGGAGAGATAATTTCATTCTAATATTGCTTTAATCCTTCTCACACCCGATGAACTGCTTTCTTCTTGATGCGAAGTGTATCTTCACGAGCATCTATGAAGAATCTTCAAGAATCGCCTTTATACGTCTTACACCTGAACTTGAAGATTCTTCTTTTATAATTTTAAATTTTCCCATTTCTGAAGTATTTTTTACATGAGGACCAGTGCAGATTTCTTTTGAAAAATTTCCGATAGTATAAACTGAAACTTTTTCAGGATATTTTGCCCCAAATTCTCCCTGAGCTCCCGATTCAAAAGCTTTTTTCAAAGGCATTTCTTCTCTTGAAACTTTAAGATTTTCCTTACTTTTTTTATTTACTAAATCTTCAATTTTTTTTATTTCTTCTGAAGTTAGTTTCCTGTCAAATGCAAAATCAAATCTTAATCTTTCAGAAGTGATGTTTGAACCTCTTTGTTTTACATCTTTTGAGAGAATTGTTCTAAGAGCTTCATTTAATAAATGAGTTGCAGTGTGCAATTTTGTTGTTTTTTCCGAAGTATCTGCTAAACCTGATTTAAATTTTCCAGCTGACGCTGTTTGAGAAAGCTGTTGATGTTTTTGCAATTCTTTTTCAAATTCTTTTTTTGAAAATTTTATTTTATTTTTTTTGCTTTCTTCTTCAATCATTTCTAAAGGAAACCCGTAACTTTGATATAACAAAAAAGCATTTGTTCCGGAAATTTTTTTCTCATCTTTTGTTAATTTATTAAATTCATTTAAACCTTTTTCAAGAGTTTGGCTGAATTTTTGCTCTTCTTTTTTTAATTCTTCTAAAATTTTTATTTTATTTTCTTTTAGATTTAAATAATCAGAATAAATTTCAAAAACCGGTTCTGCAATTTTTGTTATAAAATCTCTTATTTCTAATTCTTTTCCATATCTTACCGCTCTCCTGATTAATCTTCTTAAAACATATCCTTGTTCTTTATTTCCTGGAATAATTCCATCTGAAATAATAAAAACACCCGCTTTAATGTGGTCTGCAATAATTCTCATTGTTTTTTCATTTCCTTTATATTTTTTTCCAGAAAGAGATTCTATTTTTTTAATTATCGGTTTCCAAACTTCTGTTTCATAATTATCCTCTAAGCCATTTAGAATAGCCAGAGTTCTTTCAACACCCATTCCAGTGTCAATGTTTTTTTGTTTCGCTTCAAAATATTTTCCTTCTTTGTCTTTTTCATATTCCATAAAAACATCGTTCCAGATTTCAACACCATTTACAAACATTTCTGTATCAGGACCGCATGGACCTGTTTCTCCTGCTGGCCCCCACCAGTTGTCCTCTTTTCCTAAAAATTTTATTTTGTTAATTCCAAGAGACTTCCAGATTTTTTCTGATTCTGTATCTTTTAGAGAATCTTTATCTCCCTTGAAACAGCTGACTTCTATTTTTTCTTTTTTTATTTCTAAAATTTTTGTCAGAAATTCAAAGCTATATTCAATTGCTTCTTTTTTCCAATAATCTCCCAAGCTCCAGTTTCCAAGCATTTCAAAAAAAGTATGATGAACTTCATCTCCCACCATTTCAATATCTCCTGTTCTTACGCATCTTTGAACTCCAACAAGTTTTTTTCCAAGAGGATGTTTTTGACCAAGCAAGAAAGGAACTAAAGGATGCATTCCTGCCGTCGTGAATAAAACTGTCGGATCGTTTTGAGGAACTAAAGACGAATTTGGAATTTCCTTATGGTTTTTTGATTTGAAAAATTCAAGGTATTTTTTTATCAACTCTTTGCGTTTCATTTTCACTCAACATAAACCCCCGGTTTTCCAGGTTTCGCTCTTTTAGAAACATATTTAGGATCATATTTGGTTTTATCTGAAACTTCAAAAATTTCAACTTTTTTACCGGTCCTTTTATTTAATTCATCTAAATTATAAAAATCTTTTTCTCCAGGAATAACATAAAGATAAACTTTAGAAGCATCTCTTCCTTTCTCTGCAACAATCTTCAAAATATTAGTAATATCTGAAACAAGTTTATTTAATGCTTCATCTTGCTTGTCAAAAAATTCGCTTATTTTTTTCTCTTCTGCAATTGGCCATTCAGCTAAACTAATAAATTTTCCATTACCAATTTTTTCCCAAAGCTCTTCAGTAATATGCGGACAAAATGGATGCAATAATTTTAAGCTTTTTTCCAAAACTTCTTTAGAGGTTTTTTCAGGAAGAAAATCAAACAATTCACGAATTTTAATTATTGCTAAATTAAATTTGAAATTTTCAATTTGATTTGTAACTTCTTTAATTATTTTGTTTAATTTGCTCTCGGTTTTTGCGTCTGAATTTCCAATTTTAATATTATCAAAATAATTTAACATTTTTATTACAAATTTGTATGTTCCTTCAATTCCTGCTTCGTTCCATTGAGTATCCTTGTCGGGAGAAGCCTGTGACATCAAAAATAATCTGGCAGTATCAATCCCGTATTTCTTGCTAACCTCTTCGGGCAAAACTCCATTGCCGGCAGATTTTGACATTACAGCTCCGCCTTCTCCATGCAGCATTCCTTGATGAAATAATTTCTTTACAGGTTCATCAAAATTCAACAATCCTAAATCTCTTAAAAATTTTGTATAAAATCTGCAATAAATCAAATGCATGCACGCGTGTTCTGCTCCACCAATATACTGATCAATCGGCATCCAATATCTTGTTTTTTTCTTGTCAAAAATTTCTTTTTCATTATCAGGGTCGCAATATCTTAAAAAATACCATGAAGAATTGACAAAAGTATCCATCGTGTCTGTTTCTCTTCGGGCTTCTTTTTTGCATTTTGGACATTTTGTTCTTATCCATTCTTCATTTGTAGCAAGCGGATTTCCTTCTCCAAATGTAACTTTTTTTGGAAGCATTACAGGCAAGTCTTTTTCTGGAACTGGAACAGCTCCGCATTTATCGCAATAAATAATTGGAATTGGAGTTCCCCAGTATCTCTGACGGGAAATCAACCAATCCCTTAATTTATATTGAACAACTTCTCTGCCCAATTTTTTCTTTTCTAAAAATTTTGTAATTTTTTTCTTTGCATCAT
>JAUYHR010000035.1 GCA_030689875.1 Nanobdellota archaeon | reverse complement strand
AGATTATTGCTGTTTCTTCTTTCATTTAGTTTTTCTCCTGAAAAAGTAAATGAATACAAAAATTTCTTTTTTTTGCTTTCATTTTTTTTATTATTCAAATTGTTTAACAATGTCAAGTATTTTATTTGCCTCATTTTCATCTAAACTTATGTCTGTGAATATTTTATTCATCTCTTCTAAAGTAGAGGGCATAATGTCTATTACTTTTGAGATATTTTTTTCATTTAGTTTCATTAAATTCAGGGCTTCTAATTTTTCCCTAAAATCTTTTGATTGTTTTGCGTTTAATTCTGTAAATTTGTTAATAAAACTCTTTAAATTTTCATGTTCTTTTCCAAAATATTCTTTTGATTCTGATGCGCTTATTGGGGTGCTTTTTATTATCATCGTATAAGTTTAGCAATATTTATTTTTTTTAGATGCGATGGATCAATTATAAATTTTTTCTCTTTTTCTAAATCATTTATGCTGACGACAAATGACCTTCCGCGTCTTTCTTCAACAATCCCGCATCTCCCCTGAATTCTTTTAGGGAACCCCAAGGGTTTTGCTTTTTCTATAACAACTGAAACAGCGTCTCCTGCTTTAAAATCCTGAAATGCCCTGCTAAAGCTAATTTTTCCAGCTTCCCTGATTTTTTTTCGTTTTGCCATTTTAATATTATATAAATACCAAAAAAAGACTAATTTAAAAATCTATCCTTTAGTTTTTAGAATTATAACTTAATTTTTATCCTTAGGAATTTCGTGCTCTAAACACAAATCTCCCCTTTCATCTGCGCGATTCATACCCTGAAGAATTGCATTAAACATTCTCTGACCCCAAACACCGACCCCGCATTTATCGCAGACATCTACTGCTCTCTTGTCCTGAATATCTTGTCGGCAATAAACACATTTTTTTACCATCTTTCTTTTTTTATTAAAAATTAATATTTAAATTCTTTTTAAATATTTGCATTAATGAAATAAATCACAAGTTTTAAAAACTAATTTGAAAGATTAATTACATGATAATTCCAGTTCGTTGCTTTGGGTGCGGAAAACCAGTAAGTCATTTGTGGGAGCAATTCAAACAGAGAGTAGCGTCTGGAGAAAACCAAAAAAAAGTTCTTGATGAACTTGGGTTGGAAAGAATGTGCTGTCGCTCTGTCTTCTTAGGACAAGTAGATACTCTTGAGTTGGTTAGTAAGTTTAAGAAAAGTTAAAAAATTTATTTAATCTTCCATCTATTTATCTTACCGCAATTTTTACATTCAACAGATTTCATTTTATTTTTTATTCTGATTTTTTCAGTTCCAAAATAGGGAGTTAAACATTTTTTGCAAAATAATTTTCTTTTTGTTTTCAATGAAATTTTTTTATTCATTGCAAGAGCTTTAATTTTTTTTACTTGCTTGGGGGTTTTGCTTTTAAGATCTAAGAAAAAATCTTCAATCCTTTTTTCTGCATCTTTTTTTGAGATATTTTTCATGGGAGAATAAACAGTTGAGACGGCACTGCTGCTTCGCAGCTTGTCGGCCACTAACACAAACAGCGTAATCGCCTTGACTTCTGAGTTCGGAATGAGATCAGGTATGACACGATTACTAAGACCGTCTTCAGAAAAACAGAGATTTTAACATTTTTAAAACTTTCTAATGTGTTAATATTTATTTTTATGATAAGTTTTAAAATGTTCTTGAACTTAATTTTTTCATGCGGGTATGCCGGAGTGGTCAAACGGGACAGACTCAAAATCTGTTAGCTTAGTGCTTACAAAGGTTCGAATCCTTTTACCCGCATTTACTTTTAGGATTATGCCCGAGTAGCTCAGTCTGGATAGAGCATCAGGTTCCTAACCTGGTTGTCATAGGTTCAAATCCTATCTCGGGCATTTTGTGCTGTTGTTAAATAGCATTTAAAATTTTGATTTGAACCTTGGTGTCAAATCCCGAGCGACTTTGCGAGGAATAAATATGCGATAGCGAAAAATAAAAATTGACGAGCGATTTCGGGAGCCGAGCGTTTTGACGAGAGTAACTGGTTAAAATAATTACGAGCCAAGGCGCGAGCAGTCTCGGGCGCTGAAATTTTTTACAACTATAACTTAAATTTGAAACACAAAAAAATTTATATACCTCTTTAATTAACAATAGTTAAGATAAAATGTTCAAATTACCAAATTTACCATACCCTTTTGATGCATTAGAACCATATATAGACGCTAAAACAATGGAAATTCATTATACAAAACACCACCAGACTTATGTTGACAAATTAAATGAGGCTTTAAATGGAACAGAATTTGCAGATATGGAAATTGCAGAAGTCTTAAAAAATATTAGCAAAATTCCGCAGGAAAAAAAACAGGCAGTTATCAATCATGGAGGCGGGCATGCAAATCATTCTTTATTTTGGGAAATTATGTCCCAAAAAGGCGGGGGAAAGCCAGAAAAACAATTAGCAAAAGAAATTAATTCAACATTTGGAAGTTTTGAAAATTTCAAAGAGCAATTCACAAAAGCGTCTCTTGGAGTTTTTGGAAGCGGGTGGACTTGGTTAGTTATAAACAGCGATGGAAAATTAGAAATTGTTTCTACAAAAAATCAAAATTCTCCTTTAATGGATGGAAAAATTCCCATTTTAGGATTAGATGTTTGGGAGCACGCATATTATTTAAAATATCAAAATAGACGTCCAGAATATATAGAAGCATTTTGGAATGTTGTTAATTGGAAAAAAGCTGGAGAATTTTTTAATAAAACTAAAAAAGAATAAAAAATTAAAATGAAAAAACAAATTTTACAATCGCAAAAAAATAAAATAACAAAAGATACGCTCATTGCAGAAATTCTTGCAGAAAATCCGGAAAAAGCGCAATTGCTTACCGAGACTCTGCTTGATTTTGGAATTCATTGTGTTGGATGCGGGGCAGCTGCTTTTGAAACATTAGAGCAAGGAGTTTTAGGGCACGGGTTTTCAGAAAAAGATTTAAACAATCTCGTTAAACAAATAAATAAAATTTTAGGGGAAAACTCAAAATCGGAGGAACCTAAAGATATAAAAAACTTTTCATTAAAATTTACAAAAACAGCGATAGATAAAATAAAAAATATTATTAAAAATGAAAAAAAGGAAAATGCAATTTTAAGAATATCAGTTCTTTCTGGGGGATGTTCTGGTTTGGTTTATAATCTTGAAATAATAAACAAACCCATAAACTCAGATTTAAATTTTAAAAAATCCGGCATAAATATTGCTGCAGCTAAAGAGGGGATTGAAATGTTAGACGGCGTTGAAATTGATTTTGTGGATAATTTAAATGAATCTGGTTTTAAATTCAACAATCCAAACGCAGAAAAATCCTGCGGATGCGGGAAGAGTTTTAGATAATTTTTAAAAACAAAACCTTAAAAATTCCTTAACCGATTTCTTTTTATGTATAACCTAGAATTAAACAAATTAATTAAAGAAATAAAAAAACGAAATTCAAAACAGGTTTTAATTCAATTGCCGGATGGCTTAAAAAATAAATCAAACCAGATTGTTGATTTTATTGAAGTTAAAACAAATGCAAAAGCGTTTATCTGGTTTGGAAGTTGTTTTGGAGCGTGCGATTTGCCGTTAGGATTAGATGTTCTAAAAATGGATTTAATAGTTCAGTGGGGGCATAATAGGTTTAATAAAAAAGAATGGTAAATTTACTTTTAATAGACGCAAAATGGGAAGGCGAGATTAAGGTTACAGATAAATTAAAAAATTATTTAAAAGAAAAAAATATTAAATCAATTGCGCTTTTTGCGTCAGTGCAATTTACTGATTTGAAAAATTTTATTAAAGAGCTGGAAAAAAATAAAATTAAAGTAAATATTACGAAAGCAAAAAGAACAAATGAAAATATACAGGTTTTGGGGTGCGATTGCTATGAAGATTCTTTTAAAGAAAATATCATAAAAAATTCTGAGCTAATTTTATATGTTGGCGATGGTTTGTTCCACCCAAAAGCTTTGTTGCTTGCGCAAAAAAAAGAAATTAAAACAAACAATTTTAAACCAGTTGTTATTTTCAATCCCGCGACAAATCAAATCAATATTCTTGAAAAAAAAGAAATAGAAAAACAAATTCAGAGATATAAAAGAAATTTAAGATTTTTTATTAATTCAAAAACCATTGGAATTTTAGTAACAATAAAACCAGGGCAGCAATATTTTAATGTGGCTAAAAATTTAAAAGAAAAATTAAAAGAACAAGGAAAAAAGGCATATATTTTTATTGACGATATAATAAATATAAATCAGTTAGAAAATTATCCTTTCATACAATCTTGGGTAAATACTGCCTGCCCGAGAATCGGAACAGATGATATTGTAAATGTTGAACAGCCAATAATAAATATTAAAGAAGCTGTAAATCCCATAAAAGCGTTGGAAGAATTAGAATGAAAAATAAAATTTCTTTAAAAGTAATTCAACGAGAATTAAAACCGCAATTAGAAACTCAATTAACTAATGATCAGCAAAATTCTTTAAAAAAACAAGGCTATCGTTTAGTCGGAAATCATTCTGCTGTTAAAACTTGTGAATGGACTAGAAATATGCTTCGCGGAAAAGGCGGATGTTATAAATTTATTTTTTATGGGATTCGTTCTCATCAGTGTATGCAAATGACGACTTCAATGTTTTGCGCTTCAAGGTGCAAATTTTGCTGGCGAGGAAAAAAAGCTCCTGTTGCTTCAGAATGGTATGGTCCAATAGATTCTCCAGAGCACATTATTAACCATGCTATTGACGAGCATCTCAAATTATTAAAAGGGTTTAGAGGAATGGGTTATGAAAAGACAAATAAAAAAGCTGTTTCGGAAATGGATAATGTCAGACACGTTGCATTATCTTTAACCGGCGAGCCGATTACTTATCCGTTAATAAATGAAATTTTAAAAGCATTTCATAAAAGAAAAATCTCAACTTTTTTAGTTACAAATTCCCAGTATCCTGAACAAATAAAAAAAATCGATAAAGTCACGCAATTATATTTGAGTATTGATGCTCCAAATAAAGAGCTCATGAAAAAAATTGACAGACCTTTATTTTCTGATTTCTGGGAAAGAATGTTAGAATGTTTGGATTTATTAAAAACAAGAGATTACAGAACCTGCATTAGATTGACGATGATAAAAAACGGCCCCGATGGGGTCTCCTCTGGAGGAAACATGTGCGATGTAAAAGGATATGCTGAATTAATAAAAAGAGGAAACCCGGATTTTATTGAATTAAAATCTTATGTTTGGGTTGGAGAAAGTCAGAATTTTTACAAAGTAGAGAATATGCCTTACATGAAAGATTTGGAAAATTTTATGAAAGAATTATTAAAAGAACTTCCAGAATATGAATATATGCGAAAGCATATTCCATCTAGGGCTATTTTGTTAATTAAAAAATCTCTAAACAAAAAAGCATGGATTAATTTTCCTAAATTTTTTGAAATGATTGAATCTGGCAAAAAATTCAAAGCAAAAGATTATTGTTCTAAGGTGATTATGCCAAATGAATAAACTACCTCAAACATAAATCACAATTTTTTAAAACATTCTTGTCTTGTTTTTTGTGCAACTCACATAAACTTTTAGTTCCCCTTAAATCCAGACAAAGTTTGTAAAAATATTCTTTTGAATGCCTTTTATCTAAGATAATTTTTTTTGCAAATTTTTTAATTTTTTCAATTTCTTTTTTTGAAAATTTTAAATTTTGAGCCCGCTTAGATTTTTGATATTGAGAAATAGCGCTTTCAGTTACTCCTAAAATTTCAGAAATTTGTTTTTGGGTAAGATTAAAATCTAAAATAAAGATTCTTGTCAGTTCTCTCCTAATTGCAGGAATAAGATACCAAACTTCAAGTTCTTGGGGCATAAGTTCCATTTAATTTTAAATAAAAAAGAGTATTTAATAATTTCTAATAGCAAAAATCTTAAATACCTTTAAACTTAACTATTGTTAATATGAACCAAGAAATTGAAATAAATAGGGAAAATTATGACCATTATAATCCTGAAAATCTTATTTTCAAGGCAGAACCGGGAATAACTAAAGAACTTGTAAAACAAATTTCTAAAGATAAAAATGAACCGGAATGGATGCTAAAAAAAAGACTTTTGGGCCTAAAACTTTTTAATAAAAAATCAATGCCGAGCTGGGGACCCAGTATAGATGATTTGGATTTATCAAAAATAATTTATTATATGAAGCCAAACGCTAAAAAAAATTCCCGCTCGTGGGAAGATGTTCCCGAGGAGATACGGAATACTTATGAAAAACTCGGAATTCCGCAAGCAGAAAGAACTGCATTGGGGGGCGTAGGAGCTCAATATGAAAGCGAAGTAGTTTATCATAATTTGAAAAAAGATCTTGAAGAAAAAGGAGTTATTTTTTTAGATATGGACGAGGCATTGCAAAAATATCCGGAAATGGTTGAAAAATACTTTATGACAAATTGCGTTTCCCCAACTCTTCATAAATTTTCAGCTCTTCATGCGGCGGTTTGGAGCGGCGGGACTTTTATTTATGTTCCTAAAAATGTCAAAATAGATATTCCATTACAGGCTTATTTTAGAATGAATGCAAAAAAAGGTGGACAATTTGAGCATACTTTAATTATTGTTGATGAAGGCGCAGAAATACATTATATTGAAGGTTGTTCAGCGCCACAATACACTGAAAATTCGTTGCATGCAGGATGCGTTGAAGTTTATGTTTTAAAAGGAGCAAGAGCAAGATATTCAAGCATTGAAAACTGGTCTAAAAATACTTACAACCTAAATACAAAACGCGCAATTGTCCATGAAAATGCGATTATGGAATGGGTTAATGGAAATCTGGGCAGCCACTTAACTATGTTATACCCATGCAGTATCCTCGTCGGCAAAAATGCAAAAACGGATTATATCGGGGTTGCTTATGCTGGAAAAGGCCAGTATCAAGACACTGGATGCAAAGTTTATCATTTAGCGGAAAACACAAGCTCTTCAATATTAAGCAAGGGAATTAGCATGCATGGAGGAACATCTTCTTATCGCGGGCTCGTAAATATAAAAAGAGGAGCAATTAATTCAAAATCAAATGTCCGCTGCGATGGTTTGATGCTGGATAATATTTCAAAAGCTTTAACATTTCCAGCGATGGAAATTGATGAAAATAATGTAAAGGTAGCGCATGAAGCAACTGTTGGAAAAGTTGAAGAAGAAGAATTATTTTATTTAATGTCTCGAGGATTAAGCGAAGATGAAGCAATCAAACTTATTGTCTCTGGATTTATAGAGCCATTAATAAAAGCTCTTCCATTAGAATATGCGGTTGAATTAAACAGGCTTATTGAATTAGAAATAGAGAATTCTGTTTGTTGAAAGATGAATTTTAAAAAAGATTTTCCAATATTTGAAAATAATAAAAATTTAATTTACTTAGATAGCGCCTCAACATCGCAAAAACCAAAACAAGTTATAAAAGCAATTTCAAATTTTTATGAAAAAGAAAATGCGAATGTTGGCCGTGGAATTTATACTCTTGCAGAAAAGACATCAGAAAAATACAATCAAGCCAGAGAAACTATTGCAAATTTTATTAATTCAGAACCTGAAGAAATTATTTTTACAAAAAATACTACAGAATCAATTAATCTTTTATCATCAACTCTTAATTCAATTATCCCTAAAGACAAAAATGAAATAGTGTTGACAGTAATGGAGCATCATTCTAATCTTGTTCCTTGGCAGGAATTTGCAAAAAAAAATAATTTTAAATTAAAATTTATTCCAATAACCAAAAACTATGAATTAGATTATGAAAAAGCAAAGGAAATTATTAATGACAAAACGGCGATTCTTGCAATCACCCATGTTTCAAATGTGTTTGGAACAATTAATGATATTAAAAAATTAATTCAACTAGCAAAGAAATACAATGTCTTAACAATAATAGATGTCGCTCAAAGCATTGCCCATATTAAAATTAATGTTAAAGATTTTGATTGTGATTTTTTAGCATTTTCAGGCCATAAAATGTTTGGTCCAACAGGAATTGGGGTTCTTTATGGAAAACAAGAATTGCTTGAAAAACTTCCTCCATTTTTGTTTGGAGGAGGAATGATAGATTCAGTCAGTTATGAAAATGCATCCTGGACAGAATCCCCGGAAAAATTTGAAGCGGGAACGCAAAATTATTGCGGGGCGATAGCTTTAGCGGAAGCGGTGAAATATATTAAAAAAATTG
>JAUYHR010000028.1 GCA_030689875.1 Nanobdellota archaeon | reverse complement strand
AATCCTGGGGAGGAATAGATATTTTCTACATCTTCTTTAAATTCCATAGGATAGTCATCTCTTATATGAAATTTTTGTCTTTTGTCTAAGGGCACAAAAATTCTTTCTGGGTAATATTGTTGCCAAGCAGTTAAAAAACCTTTATCAAAATTAGCCAAAACGTTGTCTTGGTCTATTAAAATTCTTTTAGAATGAATAGTTTCTGACATATTAATTTGAAGTATAGTTTTTTATTATTTGAGAAGTCAAATTATAGCTACACTAAATTCCCTTTAATATGGTATATTAGCTTTGTGAAAGTTTTACCTTCTGATCTTAAAACATTTTCTTTTTTAGTATTTTTTTCTTTGTTGATATTTTTGTTTGATATTTTAGGATTTTTAAATTTTCCCAAAACTGTAATTCAAACTTTTACTGTTCCTATCCAATATGGACTTTATCAGGGAGGAAAAACTATTGGAAACCAATTTGAATTTATTGTAAATGCCAGAACTGCTGTGAAAGAAAACAAAGCTTTAAAAATTCAAATGGGAGAATTATTAGTAGAAAATTCTAACTTAAAAAAAGATATGGAAAATGATCAAATTCTTTTAAGTACTTATAATAAATTAAATCCCAAAACTTTTGATTTAGCCCCTGCCAGAGTGATTGGAATTTCCAGATTTTTAACAATTGATCAGGGCTCAAATAATGGAATAGCTTTAGGACAAGTTGTTGTTTTTAAAGATAATTTTGTAGGAACTGTTAGACTTGTGAGCCCTAAGTCCTCACAAGTGCTATTATCAGAAGATCCAGATTCTAAAATTGCTGTTTTTTCCCAAAATGATGAAGGCAGAGCCCGTGGAATTTTGCTGGGACAATTTGGCTCTAAACTTTTAATGGATAAAATTTTACATGAAGAAAATATAAAAGTTGGAGATTTAGTTTATTCTGATGGGACAGAAGGGAAAATTCCCAAAGGACTTTTAATGGGCAAAGTTACCAAAGTTTTGGAAAAACCAAATGAAATTTTTAAACAGGCAGAAGTAGAACCAATTTTTGAAAGTCAAAATTTAGATGTTGTTTTCACCATCAAAGAAACATGAATTTATTAATAGCTCTACTGATTTTTATAAGTTTTTTGGAAGGCACAATTTTACCTTTTGATTT
>JAUYHR010000104.1 GCA_030689875.1 Nanobdellota archaeon | reverse complement strand
ATATTAAGCTTGATAAATTTGGAATTAAACACTATATATAATAAATTTATGCAACTTGTTATTGTAAGTTATATAAAACAGATGTTAATTTTTATAGAGAGATTTTATTAAAAAGCAAATTAAATCCAAAAGAAACTCTTTTTATTGACGATCAGGAAAGTTATCTTAATGCAGCAAAAAGACTAAACATCAATACCATTCTTTTTGAAGATAGTCCTAAATTAAAACAAGATTTAGAAAATAAATTTAATATAGTTTTTTGATAATCTTCCTGTCTTCAAAATCATTGTTATCAATAATTATCTGCGCATGTTTTTCACTTAAACCATGATCCCGACTTAGACCCTCTTCAACATCTTTAAATAAAATTTCTTGTATTTTTGCAGGAGAAGGCAACTTTTTATTGCGGTCTAAAATGCGGTTAAAACGGGTTATATATTTTGCATCTAAAAAAATAATATAATCAAAAAATTCTTTATATTCCATAATTTTTACTCCATCACATAAAATCCAAGAGTTATCACCACCATATTTATTTTCATTTTCTCCCATTTTTATAATTGTAGAATCTTTATTAAATAAAAATTTTATTGAATAATTCAATTCTTTTGTTTGTGGATCACACAAGTTATCTGCAGAAAAACTTTTTTCTTGATTTATATTTGTTAAATGTTTTTTTATTAATTTGGAGTTTTGTGCATACGCCTTTTTAGGCCAAAAGGGATCATACTTTTTATTCAGTGAGGAGATTATATCATTTCTTTCTGTTCTTGTTGTGGAATTATAAACATCCATATTAAAATGGATTGCATTAATGTTTTTTTCTTTCAAAAATTGTGCAAATTCTTTTGAAAAAAAAGTTTTCCCGCTACCAACAAAACCGGTGACTCCTACCATCATTTTTGGCTTTCCATTTTTCCTTAATTTTTCATACAAATAATTTAAGACCATTTTTTAACCCTTATCATTTTTAGCACAAAAATACTATTTAAAGATTTATTTACTTCATGAGTTAAATAAGAATTTTCTCTAATATTTTATTAACCATAAATTCTAAATTTTCTTTTTTTGGTTTTTTAGTATTAATATCTATTTTTCCGGGAATTGAGTCGTAAACTTTATACAACTCTTTAATCATATCATTGCTTAACAGATCTCTCTGGCCGATTTTTCGCTTTCTGATTTCTTCTGGAGAAGATTTCATAACAAAAACAATATCCGGTTTTGGAGCTAAAAATTTTAAAATTTTTCCAAAAATTTGGCGATGCTTTCTAAATGTTAAATAAATATATCTGTCTGTGATTGAAATTTTTCCAAGAATTTTATTTTTCCAGACTTTGAGAATTGAAAAAGCCCTTGTGAGTGCTCTTTTTAACTTACTTGGTTTTTTATTTCCATTAAAATGAGTTGCAAAATGAATGATTTCTTTTTTTATTGGGAATTTTTCTAAAATAGTGTAAACCGCATTTGTCAGTGTTGATTTACCGCTTCCATCAGGTCCCTCAAAAACAATTACTGGTCCATTAAACAGCCAATAAATTCTTCTCCTTAGGCCAGTTTTAATCTTTTGCAAAAATGTTTTTCTGTTTGGAATTGACTTTTCATTTGCTGGAATATAAAAATTTTTATATTTTTTTATAGAAATCATTTTTTTAATTAAGATTACATCTAAATGTATTAATCCAAGATTTTTATCATAAATAAAATAAAAAAAATTTGGTTTTGTGTATGGATAAAACTTAAATTTAAATTTTTTGATAATCTCAATAAATTTTAAAAAATCTTTTTTTTCTAAAAGCATATCTATATCGCCATTATCTAAACTTTTTGGCAGATGTTTATATTTGCTTCTAACGCAATAAGATATTCCTCTATTATTAAATTCTTCAAATAAATTTTCTAATAAGTTTTTCACCTGATTTGGAGGTTATGATTTTTTATAAAGTTAATTATTCTGTTTTTCCTTAAGTAAAAGAATTAGGCAAGAAGTTTTTTGTTTTCAAGTTCTTTCTTCATGTAATCAACAAAGTCACTTGCTTCTCTATCTGCAGACCACTTAATTAGTTCTTTCATTCCATCTTCAAAAGATACTTTTGGTTCATAACCAAGCTTTTGTCTAATCTTAGTTATATCCGCAAAACAATGTCTTATATCCCCTTTTCTATACTGACCCGTTATCACTGGTTCTATTTTCTTGCCGTATATTTTTGCAATAGTTTCAGCAATTTGTTT
Organism: Nanobdellota archaeon; assembly: GCA_030689875.1. GTDB lineage: Archaea > Nanobdellota > Nanobdellia > Pacearchaeales > GW2011-AR1 > JWKY01. The sequence goes on along the minus strand of JAUYHR010000104.1, from coordinate 1,633 downwards.
TATTGTAATTGATTGTCCGCTTCCAACATTAAATGACTCATAATTTGCTTCATCTTTTTCCATTGCCAGCATGTTTGCTTGAACAACATCATAGACACTTACCAAATCTCTTTTTTGATTTCCATCTTCAAAAATTAATGGGGGTTGATTGTTCTTCAATCTGCTCATAAAAATAGCAGCAACTCCAGTGTAAGGATTGCTTAAACTTTGTCTTGGTCCCAATACATTAAAATATCTTAGCGCCACAGATGGAATGTGATACGCCTTGCCCACATTCATTACTATATCTTCTTGAAATTTTTTTGTAAGAGCATAAACACTGCCCGCTTCTTGTAATTTAGTTTCAAGAGTTGGAGTAGGATTAATTATTTCGTTGCATTTAAGACAATTTAATTCCCATTTATTTTTTTTCATGTCTTCCTCTGCTCTTGAAGACGGATCAACTACGCCGCATTTCTTGCAGGTGTACATCCCTTCCCCATATAAACTCATACTTGAAGCAACAATTATTTTTTTTAATTTTTTTCTGATTTTTTCATTATTGACAATAATATCAAGCAGATTTGCCGTCCCCATCGCATTGCCATTAACATATCTTGATATTTCATACATGCTCTGTCCAACCCCGACTTCTGCTGCTTCGTGAAAAACAAAATCAATGTCTTTTAGCGCGTTAAAAAATAATTTTTTATTTTTGATATCTCCTTTAATAAATTCTGCATTTTTATTCAGGTAATCCGGGACTTTTCCTCTGTGAACTTGTTCCACAAGATTATCAAGAATTCTAACTTTATGTTTGCGTTTGATAAGTTCATCAACAATAAAAGAACCAATAAATCCAGCTCCACCAGTAACAAGAACATTTGCCATTCTGTAAATTCTTTTAGTAAATTTAAAAGCATTGTTGTTCTTCAATAATATATAAAAAGCAGGCGGTTTAATTTATCTAATGATAGTTGAATTTTTTGGACTTTCAAATACCGGGAAATCTGTTTTAAAAAGAGAATTGGAAAAAAAAGGATATAAAGTCAGCAGACCAGAAAAAATTTCAAAAACAATGAAATTTTTTTTATTTGTTAAACATTTAATATTAAACCCTCTAAATTCCATTTATTTATTTAACGAATTAAATTCAAATAGAGTTCAAATAAATTTATCGCCAGAAAAAAAGTCTCTAATCAGGAAAATGAGAAATTCTTATTTAGTTGGAGTTCTTGCAAAATATGAATACTTAAAAAATAAAGAGGAAAATATTTTTACAGACGAATTTTCATTGCAGTCATTATTCATGATTTTGCAGAAAAAATCAAATGAAAAAGAAATAAGAAAAATTATTAAAAAACTACCAAAATCAGATTATTTATTTTTATTTGAAGGAAATAAAGAATGGAGGCATAAAGCATATCAGAAGAAACACCCAATTCACAGCGGAACTTTAATGCCCGGTTCTGGAATTGATAAAGATTATGCAGAAGAATGGATGGAAATAATGGAATATAATTTTGAAATAATTAAAAAAATAATTTTAGAGAATTATCAAGAGGATAAAGAAACATTTAAAGAACTTAAATTAAAATATCCTAAAATTTACAAGAAAAAATGAAAAAAATGTTAAATAAAAAACGAACAAAAA